>JAEFAM010000066.1 GCA_016287565.1 Clostridia bacterium | reverse complement strand
GCGGATGGTCTGGACGCTGCCGTCGGAACCGTCGATCGTTCTGCCTACGCCGTCAAGTTTGTCGGAAGCAGCGCCGTCGTCCTGTCCGAAGTTCATAACGTCGTTGACGTATATCGTGTCGAAGGAAGCTCCGTGAAGTTCATAATTCGCGGGCTGGGTCTCGGGCTCGGTCACGGGCTGAGTCTCTTCGGGAGCGGGCTGGCCTTTGATCGTGAACTCGGTGCTGCGGTTGTGGATCTCCTGGCTGTTGAGTTTGACCACGGTGCCGTCCTGAAGCTGAGCTACGGCGCAGACGGTGTTTTCACCGGTGAGTTCGCCGATGGGAACGATAACGTAGAATCTCTGGGCGTTGGTGCCGTCCCAGCCGTCCCAGCTGTTGAGGGTCTCGATGAGGCCTTCGCCGTTGTTGCAGAGATATCCGGGTTCAAGCACGACTTCGTCGTTGATCATATAACCGAATCCGGTGACAGGCTGGAAGAAATCCACCCAGCCGGAGAAGGAGATGGCGGCTCCGCTGTATTTAACGGCGTCGAGCTTTCCGTCTTCATCAAGGAAAGTGTCGGTGTAATCTCTGGAAGAGAGGTTTTCGGTGACAAGCTGGGAATGGTTCCAGTCGATCCTGTCGAGGCTCATGCCGTACTGCTGAGACTCGTCGTAGTTGATGACTTTGGCAACCGACTTGATGTTGACCGGTGCGGTGTTGGCGACCACGAATTCGGTGTTGGTGCCGGCTTTGGAACCGTTAAGCCTGACGATAGTGCCGTCGGCAAGCTTGGCGACGACTCTCATAGAGTACTGTCCGCCTTTGCTGAGCGGAATGATGACTCTGTATCTTCTGGCGTACTGTCCGCCCGCTTCACGTACCGGATCTTCGGTAGCTTCGGCGAAAGTGGCGTTGTAGGGATCGAACACGGGCTCGTCGTCGTTGATCTGATAACCGAACATGGTGATCTCCTGGTCGAATCCGATCCAGCCGCGGAGATAGATCTTATCGAAGCTGGAAGCGAAGACCCTGTAGTCTTGGCCGAGGCCGCCGGCGTTGACGAAGCCGTTCATCCAGCCGCGGATGTCGGTGACGTTCGAAGCGGCAGCGGAGAGGGGTCCGGAACCTGCAAAGTACGTCCACAGAAAATCGTCAAGATTTGCAGCGGTGATGTTGGCATCGTCAGCGTCGATGATGTTTGACGCGGCTCCCGAAGGAACGGCGAACAGCGCAACGATCAGCGCAGCAGCGATGATGATTGCTAATAATTTTTTCATAAATTGACCTCCTGTTAGCGGCCGTGCAACGGGAAATGCGCGGCGACCGCAAAATCATATTCATTTTACACTTCGCCCGGCGTTTTCGTCAAGTGTGAAAATGGGGGATACGCTATTTTTGGACTGGTACGGAAAAGTATTAGTGGGTAATATGCATAACGGCGCATAGCAAGCAGGATAAAAGATCTAGACGTTTTTCACTGTACGGTAAGGTCTGCGGTTTCCTGAATACCCCTAAACTTGACACCGGCCCGGCCGGAAGAATATAATCCCGACGGTATCGCTATATACTATTAATATTTCCTTCGGAGGGAATTTTTTATGAAAAAAAGCTTGCTGAACGCTATGCGGATATGCCTGATCGTTGCCGCTATGGCTATGCTTCTGGCCTCGTGCTCTTTAAACAGCGGAACCGGCTCCGACGCCACAGCCGTTCCCGCCACCGATGCGGCCACGGAAGCCGCCGCCACCGACGTTGTCACCGAAAAGCCTACTGAGGAGATCACCCAGGGACCCACGGACGAGCCTACGCCTTCGCCTGTGCCCACCGCAGCCGGCGCAGAAAAGGGAATTAACGTTGCCCTCGACGCGGAAGTTGACGTATCTTCCACCACCGGAACGTCCCACGTTCAATGGGGCTGGTCTTACGAATATATAAACGACGGTATCATCACGGACAGCGACGCTCTCAGCTACGGCTGGACCACGGCCGTGGGCGTGAATATGGACAACCCGGACCAGGAGGAATGGGTGGAATTCAAGCTGGACAAATACTTCCTGATCGACACGGTCATCGTCTATCCGACTCTGGGCGGTTCCTACTTCCCGGTGGATTACGAGATACAGGTCTCTATGGACGGCAGGGAGTACACCACCGTAGCGAGAGTCGAGGGCGACAACCACGCCGCTAAAGCGGACACCACTCCCGTGAAGCTCGAATTCGAGGCCGTGACTGCCAGATACGTGCGCTTCCTTGCCACTAAACTTTACGATATGCTTTCGCCTCTGGGCGACGGTATCCTCTGCCAGCTGGCGGAGATCGAGATACTGACTGCCTGAGATAGTGCCCCGGCCTGACAGGCCGGTCAGCGCGGCGGCGTATTCACGCACCGGAGATTTTGCCTATGGAATTTGCGTCGGTATTTTTCATTGAACTGTTCCTGCCTGTAATGGTGGGAGTGTACTACTTGCTCGGCCTTATAAAGAATGAAAATGCCCGGACGACGGCGCGAAACGTCTTTCTGCTCCTGTGCAGCATGGTCTTTTATGCCTGGGGAGGCATCATGCAGCTGGTGCTGTTCCTGTGCCTTATCGGATTCGACTTCCTGTTCGGCATACTGATCGGCAAGGCGCGTACGGAGGATAAAAAGGGGAGCGCCAAGGCGCTGATGATCATTTCCGTGACGTTCAACGCGCTCCTGCTGGCCCTGTTTAAATACTTCACGATGTTTTCCTCGATCGGCGCACGTATGGCGTCGGAGGGCAATTTCTTCAAAGTGCTGTTTACGTTCGACGGCTCTGCCGCAGCCGGCGTTTACCGGCTGGCAATGCCTCTGGCCATATCGTTCATCACGTTCCAGGCCATCGCGTACCTGGTGGACGTGTATTTCGGCAAGGTCAACGCCTGCCGCAATATATTGACCTTCTCCCTGTTTATGTCGCTGCTCTGCCAGCTGACCCAGGGCCCCATAATGCGCTACGGCGACCTTGCCCCCCAGATCGCCGCGAGGACTCACAGCCTGGAAAATATGCGTCTGGGCATCAAGCGCTTCGCCTACGGTCTCGGCAAAAAGGTGCTCATCGCCAACACTATAGGCGCGGCGGCTGACAAGATCTGGGGCGCCGAGAAGATCTCTGATCTGGGCTCCGGCATCGCCTGGCTCGGAATAGTGCTGTACACGCTTCAGATATATTACGACTTTTCCGGCTACACCGATATGGCCGTGGGCGTGGGCAGGATGCTGGGCTTCCGGATCTGCGAAAACTTCGACTATCCGTACACTTCTCTGTCCATACAGGAATTCTGGCGCAGATGGCACATCTCCCTGTCTTCCTGGTTCAAAGACTATATCTACATTCCGCTGGGCGGCAGCCGCGTCGGCAAAGGCAGGCTGTTCTTTAACCTGGCGGTGGTGTTCTTCATCACCGGAGTGTGGCACGGCGCCAACCTGACGTTCATACTCTGGGGACTGCTGTTCGCGCTGTTCAGCATTATAGAAAGGGCGTTCCTGGGCGATCTGCTTAAAAAGAATCCCGTAAAGCCTCTTAACTGGATCTACACGGTTTTCGTGGTAATGATGGGCTGGGTGCTGTTCCGCTCCTCCAGCCTCGAAGGCGCCCTGGCATATTTCGGGCAGCTGTTCTCGTTCAAGGCTTCTCCCCAGGGCTACACGGTGCTCAGCTATCTGAACTTCGAAGTGGTCGCGGCAATAATTGCCGGAATACTGCTTTGCGGGATAGTGCAGAGGCCGCTTCGCAAACTGTTCGAGAAGTTCAAGGACAATCCGGCCTTTATGTGCATCGACACGCTGATCCAGCTGGCGATACTGGCCTGGTCCATAATACAGCTGGTGGCCGGTTCCTACAATCCGTCCATTTACGGCAACTTCTGAGGGGAGGCGAAGGACAATGAAAAACGGCAGATTCAACCGGATCTTCTCCATAGTCGTGATCGTCCTCGCCGCGGCAGTGGTACTGACGCCCTGGATCATACACGCGGTCGCCGGAGACAAGACCGAGGCGGACGGCAACACCCTCACCGAAAAGCGCGAGCTGGCGGAATTCCCGGCGGATTATTCCAACGACTGGTTCTCCCGGCTGGAATCGTACTTTTCCGATCATTCGCCCGTCAGGAACAAGATAATCAAACTGGAATCCGAAGTCTCGGGAAAGTACAACGCGTTTTACAGAAACAGCATCAGCCCCGTATTGACCAGGATGATAGTCCGGAACTACGACAACGCTTCGACTCCCGCTCCCGACACCGGCGAAGGCCCGGGCCCGGCGGCGCCTACCGTTGACCTCGGGATCCTCACCGGAAGGACTCCCGTTCCGGCCACCGAGATCCCCGCTGAGACGGAAGCGCCCGTCGAGACCGCCACGCCTGCTCCCACCAAGGAGCCTGCCACCGAGGTTCCCGCGACCGATATCCCGGCTACCGACGTTCCCGAAGAGACCGGCACTCCGGCGCCCGGCACCCAGGGACCCACCGAAGCGGTCACCGCTACGCCTGCGCCTACCGGGACACCGACACCCGAGCCTACGGAGCCGCCCACGCCCGAACCGACTCCTCACGTGCACACCTACGACAAGGGAAAAGTGGAGCAGGCCGCCAGCTGCCAGCGCGAAGGCAGGAAAGTGTACACCTGCACAGGCTGCGGCGCCACCAGGACCGAGACCATACCCAAGGTCGCTCACGATATGCGCGTCGTTATGAGCAGCACGGCGGATATGGACAATTACGGCTACACTTTAAAGCGCTGCAGGGTGTGCGGAGAATACAGTCTTGAAAACGTGGAGGCGAAGATCGTCAACAACACGTACCTTGCCCCCAGCTACGGCGGCGCGGCAATATTCGGAAAGCGGGACTGGCTGTTCTATTCGGGCAACGACTCTGAAGGTTATTACCGCGGCACCAACCTGCTCGACCAGGCGACGATGAACAGCTGGAGGCTCATGTTCGAACAGCTTGACGCTGCATGCAGAGCGAAAGGCATCGACCTGGTGATCCTGGTGGCCCCCAATAAAGAGCAGATGTACCCAGAGTATATGCCCAACTATCAGATCGAAAACGAGAAGAAGCGCCAGGACGTGATGCTGGAATATATGCAGAACAACAGCACCGTGAAATATCTGTATCCCAAATCGGAACTTGAACTCACCAAGATATTCTACGACGTGTTCTACAAGCAGGATACCCACTGGAACTCTCTGGGCGGATTCACCGGCACCATGGCCGTGTACCGGGCGCTGGGCCTGGCCACCACCAACGTGTTCGAACTTAACGTGAAAGAGACCACCCGCACCGGCGGAGACCTGTCCAATTTCAGCGGATATTCCACGACGTACAGAGAATGGTCCGTATCATATAAGGGCAACCTGGAGACCACCCGCCAGAATTACGAAAACCACGTCACTTCCTCGCCGACGGAACTTTCGCAGTTCTTTACGCCGGGAGCGTTGTACGCGGACAAGAAACTGGTGGTCATCGGCGATTCTTTCAGGCATGCCATGTCAACGTTTATGTCGAAAGATTTCGGGAAATCCACTTTCGCCCACAGGACCGAACTTGATTACAGGACGCCGGTGGTGATGGAATCTCTTGCCGAACTGGGAGAGGGAGATGTGCTGGTGCTTATGTGCGTAGAGCGCCTGGATAATTCGCTGTATCACGCGGCTGAACTGTTAGTAAATTATTTGAGGGGGTAAGACCTTGAAGGTCAGGAAGGGAAGCAACGGAGATATTAAAGAAGCCGCGGCGCCGCTCGAAGGAGAGAAAAAGAGCAGGGGCAAGATATTGACCGAATACCTGCTGCTTACGCTGGGATCGATGCTGATAGCGCTGGAGGTGCATCTGTTCGAGATACCAAACGGATTTACGATCGGAGGCGTCAGCGGCATCGGTATTGCCCTTGGTAAACTTACCGGTTTCAGCACTTCCACCATCATCGTCGCGCTGAACGTGCTGCTCCTCATTATAGGATTCATCTTTCTGGGCAGATCCTGCGGCATCCGGACCATATACTGTTCGATGGTGTACGCGGGTTTCCTGCAGGTGCTGGAATTTATATGGCCGGTCAACGCGCCGTTGACCGACGAGCCGATGCTGGAGCTGTGCTGCGTCATTATGATAACGGCAGTAGGCAGCGGATTGATCTTCCACTTCGAGGCGACTTCCGGCGGCACCGATATAATCGCCATGATACTTAAAAAATACACTCCTCTGGACGTGGGCAAGGCGCTGCTCTGCGTGGATTTCCTCGTGGCGATAACGGCGTTCTTCGTGTTCGACGTGGAGATCGGAATCATTTCCGTGGTAGGCGTTTTCATCAGGGGATTCCTGATCGACGCGGTCATCGAGAGCTTCAACAGCTCCAAATATTTCACGATCATCACCACGAAGCCGGAAGAGATCAAGAAGTTCATACTGGACGACCTGTCCCGGGGCGCTACGGTCATAAAGGCTGAGGGCGCGTTTACGGGGGAGGAGAAGACGATCCTGTATACGGTCTGCCGCAGGTTCGAGGCTTCAAGGCTGAGGAGGTACGTGCACACGGTGGATCCGGACGCTTTCGTGATCATCACCACAAGCAGCGAGATAATAGGCAGCGGATTCAGGCACATTCAGTGAGGGATGCCGCGAAGAGAGTGAAAAAAGGCCCGGGCTTCGTTCACCCGGGCCTTTGCCATTGTTTACAGCGCCGGAGGACTGCCGGCTTTTTTGCGCCGTTTACGCGCTCAGCAGCGAAACGTAGGTGCTCTCCTGATGCGCTTCGATGATGGGATAATACGCGGCGGCGGCAAGCAGCATCTGCACCGTGCCTCCGGTCAGCGGCTCGATCAGCTTTCTGATGGGGTAAAGGTCGCTGGTGCGGTCGATGGTGAGGATCACTTTTACCACGTCAAGGTTCTTGATCGCAGTAAGCGTATCGGCTCCGAATTCGGTGACACCGGAGGCAATGACTTCTCTGATCAGCCGCGAGATCAGGTCGAAAAGCGTCATGCCGTTGTCGGACAGGCCGGGGCCGGTGAGAGAATGCTTGTCATTATAGTAGGAAGAGATGGTGGGAGCGATCTTTAAAAGGTCTCTCTTAAGGTTCGTCCAGGTGCCCGACACGGTGCCTCCCTGGAGGACCACGTCGTTGCCCATGCGGTAGAAGCCCTGTTCTTTCAGAGGCATCTCGGCCACGGGATCCGCGGAATTGATAACGTTGAACACGTTGCCCCAGTAGCCGGAATTGTCAGGGTCGCCCTCGTTCTTATGGAGCGTCAGACCGGCCGCGAAGGCGTAGGTGTAGTTCAGCGCCGTATCCCTGGCTTCGTTGTACATATATCCGAGAAGGTTGGCAACGGAGCCGCCTCTCGAGTAGCCGCACACCACCAGGAGCGCGTCGGGATCCTTCAGCACGTAGTTTTTGGTATTGTTATATGCGTCAAGCGCCGCCTGATAGAAGTTTTCGGCAAACAGCACGTCGTCGGAATGGGAGGGAGCGAAGTCGAAGTTGGAGACCCACTCGGCGTTGTTGGTGGGGGCAATGGTAATCACGTAAACGGTCTTCTTGACACCGCCTACCTTGATAGTGCCGGCGCCCAGAGAGTAGGGGGAAGTGTGGGAACTGTCGGTCTTGCTCTTGTCGTAATTCTTCTGTACGAGGACTTCCAGCCCGGCATTCTGCATAGCCGCAGCGGTGCCTTCCTTGCTCTTATCGTCTGCGCACATATGCAGGAGCGCGAGCGCCAGATCTTTGCTGTATTCGGTGTTGTCCGCGGGAAGCGTAAAGCCGGTGACGCTGGTCCTGGGTTTATAGGGCGTGGGCTCGGGTGTGGATGTGGGCTTCTGCGTAGGCGTGGCCGTGGGACGCTGGGTAGGCGTAGGCGTGGGCTTCTGCGTGGGTGTTGCAGTAGGCTTCTGCGTGGGAGTCGGAGTAGGTTTCTGAGTAGGCGTGGCCGTGGGCTCAGGCGTGGGTTCCGGCGTAGGAACTTCCGTAGGAGCAGGAGAAGGAGAAGGCGTCTCGGTGGGAGCCTCGGTAGGCTGCTCCGTGGCCGGTACGTCCGTTATCTCAGGTGCGTCTGTAGGCGCGTCCGTGACCTCCGGGACAACGCCGGTAACTTCCGGAGCGTCTGTGGGCGCGGCGGAAACGTCGGGAGCCTCGGTGGCGCCGCTGTCATCGGTGCCCGCGGGAGTGGGATTCGAGACGATACTGTCAGGCGTTCCCGTGGCGGCGGGCTTATCGCCGGTCCTGCCGCAGGCAATGCACAGCGCTGCAGCCGTCAACACGATGACCAGCGCTAAAAAGAGCTTTATCGCGGTCTTTGAGGATCTTTTGAGTCCGGAAAGTTTAAACATTTTCGTCACCAGCCTTGTATCTTAGTAGGTAAGGTCACGCTGAAAAAACGCCTTGTCAGCGTCAGACCCGTGGTCGGTATTCCGGATCATTCTACATTATTTTGGGAGTTTATGCAAATGGCGCCTCTGAAAATGACGTTTGAACGTTCTTTAGGAGGCGTTTGGACCTTTTTCGCGTGCGTTGACGTCAGACTATTTATCTGATGGTAGCGTTACCTTGGTGGAAATGGTTTCAGCAGATAACTCACCGATCTAAAAACCTTTTATTCTTAACAAAAACACTCAGTTCTTATTATTCATCTAAATATTCTCCGTTCCCTCGTAAACAGTCCAGCGGAAATGATCCTTGAAATCATTAAAACAATCTCTGCATATCCATCTCCTTTTATTTGGTTCAAAATAAGCAAATTCATTCTGCGTGTCATCTTTATCAAAAGCCTTACAACAGAACTCACACTTATCAAAATCTTCTATGCATAAAGAACGGTCAAACTGAATGTAAATCAAGACCTTGTCCAGTAGGTAGCCTTCTTGACCCATTATTCGCCAATCATCTCTCCATGTGTTTTTCCATTCATCCGGAGATGGAAGCCACGGTTTGTCTGGGAAGAAGTGTTTATTCGAATTATCCAAGTAAAGTCACCTCTTATTATGTTTTCATAGCTTTGATTCATTCGTAATCTGTTTGAAGAAGTCTGCACCCCACAAATCAAGCGCGGCATTGTCTTTGATAAACGGGCGGACGTCTTCTTTCGCCTGCGTGTAATCGATCGTATCAAAACGGGCGCAGAGCAGATTTTTTGCGTCGGCAACGTTGAACGGATATTCCGCTTTCCAAACACCTGACTGCACCAGCCGTGCTTTCAAGTGTTCGGTATTGAGTGCGGCTCCGCGTGAAAGATAAAAAACATAGTCGTAGAGATCTCTGCCCTTAACCCGGCTCTTCCATGCGCGGCAGATCACCGCGTGCGCCTTGCCCGCAAACAGCGACGGCATATCGTACAATGTTACTTCATACGGCGCGGGCAGCAAGCGGTACCTGTGCTCGATAGTCGCTCCCGCCGGAGGGTTTGTATCTACCTCAAATTTGATTTTTATCGTTTCATTCCCCGCAATAGCGCTCGCCGCCGGATCGGAGGCGTAAAACAGAAGCATATGCTCTCTCGTATTGCCTTTCAAAAACGCAGAGCGAATTGCGGATTCCTTCGTTTTCTCCTTTTCGGTGACTTCCACGTTCAAGCCGTAAGAAGCAATCTCCTTTTTGAGTGTCGGGAAGAATTCGGACAGCTCAAAAGAATCGTCCGGCGCCATCAATGAGAAGTCCAAATCTTCCGAAAAACGATCCAAACCATAGAAAATGCGAAGCGCCGTTCCGCCGTAAAACGCTGCCTTTTTGAAGAATCCCGCACGAGAAAGGCCACATAAAACGATTTCCTGCATGATCTCTTTGATCGCGTTCTTCTTGTCGGCAAGTCCTTCTGCCTGATATTTGTTCAGCATTTCATCGATTACGTGGTTCATTTTTCATTCCTCCGCAGGTACTTCAACAAATACTTAAGATTGTTGCTGTGATACCTATCCCCGATTTGCAATATCTTGTCTACATGCAGCTTTTCAAACTCCGTTCTGTCGATCCGAAGATCTTCGAAGAGCATTCTTTCTATTTCCTTTTGACTCATCACGGGTGGCATGGTATAGAGCTTGTCACATAGTGCTTTTTCCGGTGTTGCCATTTGGTAAACATACTCGTTTTCTTCCTTAATGACAATCCCGAACGGATATGCTTCCGACGGCACGTCACGGTAGGTGAATCTGCCAAAATGGTTTTCGTACTCCTTTGCCTTTTTCTTATTGAACGTGGCAGAAGTGAACGTATAAACCGCTTCGGGTATCAGTCCGTAAACCGACAGCGCATACTCGAACGACAGATAAGACGGTCCGAAGATCGCGCCGGCAAGGCAGTATCCTGGAGCGTTCTTGTCCGTTTCATAAATGCCGCGAGTAAGTTGAAATAGTTTGCCTTCACGCTTCATACGTAATATCTTGCCTGCCGGATCGCTGTATCTTTGCAATTGATCCATCAGCATTGAAGTCGTCAAAATCATAATTTTCGCCTCCATATTGTATTATACACAATTTAGAGGAGAAAATCAATATTGTTTGTAACCTTTTTGAATTCTTTTTTGGACTGGTACGGAAAAGTATTAGTGGTTTTTCTAATCCTTATGCATACAAAATCCACTGAAATGATACTTCATCTTGAACTCTCAGTCAACCTTGAATTCTTTCTCAATCAAGCAAAAAACAACAGCCCCGGGACATTGATCTCGAGGCTGTTTTGGAGTGCGGATAGCAGGACTTGAACCTGTATGAGAGAACTCTCACACGGACCTGATGGTAGCGTTACCTTGGTGAAATGTGGAAGGTAGCAACGAGAACTCTTCATTAACTGAGAAACCATATATGTTACATACAATGTTATTATAAAAATAGTTAGATCATTTGTTCAATCACATGGTCGATTCGTACACTTCATGATTCATTTAGTAAGAAGTGAATAATGTTTTCGATCATATAACCGTTGTCATCCCGATACGGAAGTCCGGTATCACCGGTAATAATGATTCTTTCAAAAGAATCGGGAATATG
>JAEFAM010000065.1 GCA_016287565.1 Clostridia bacterium | reverse complement strand
TTGTGTCCAGCTTTTTTCCATGCCATTATTAGTTTGCGCTTGCGGGCCGGGGGCACGCGGCCGGATATGATATATTCGTCGGCTGTTTCGTCGATCTCTTCGTCGGTGAGCGATGAAGCGTCGACGGCTCTTAGAGAAGCGCCTTCCAGCCCCGCTTCTTCGGCGATCGCGGCAACCGTGATGGGATCGTCTCCGGAAATGATCTTTATGTTTACGCCCTGCTCTTTAAAGTACCGGAGGCACTCCGGCGCCTCTTTCCGTATTTCGTCGGATATCACACAGAGCCCCAGTATCTTTCTGACCGGAGGCGCCTCTTCGCCTTCTATGGCGCCTTCGCATTCCGCCGCGGCCAACACTCTATAGCCCTTTTTAGCTTCCGCTTCCACCAGCGCTCTGGTGCCGTCGTCGTACTTTTCCCGAAGCGCGAAGGACGGCGCTCCCACGATCACCGTCATACCGTCTGAGAACGTGACGCAGGTGTACTTTCTGGCGGATGAGAAGGGGATCAGCTTTGCGGGAGTTTCCGGCCGTGGAGCCACTTCTTTCGCTATTGCGAAGAGCGTGGGAGCAGAAGCGTCGACTGCGCCCAGAAAGCGGGAGAGTGTGTCCGTGAATTGAACTTCGTTGACGCCGTCCGCGGGAATAAACTTTTTCAATATCATCGACCCGGTGGTGATGGTGCCTGTCTTGTCCAGGCAGAGCATATCGGTCCGGGCAAGCGTTTCGATGCCGTACAGCTCCTGCACCAGCGTCTTTTTACGGCCCAGTTTGACCACGCCGGCTGCCAGGGCAACGGATGACAGCAGCATCAATCCTTCCGGTATCATTCCCACCATTGCCGCCACCGAAGAGGGGATGGCTTCCGAAAGCGACGCGCCCATCCCGAAATACTGTTTGCAGAAAAGTGCTATCCCGATGGGTATGAGCAGCACGCTGACCAGCCTTACGATCTTCCTAAGGTCCGTCATCAGCGCGGACTTCGGCGCGATTATCTTTTTGGCGCTGGCGGAGAGGCGGTTTATATAGCTCTCGTCGCCTACGTATTCAAGCTGGCACTCGCAGCTGCCGCCTGTAATGAAGCTCCCGGAATACAGCCAGTCGCCCGGGTTCTTGTGGATCGCGTCCTGCTCTCCCGTGAGCAGCGCTTCTCCCGCGTCGCATATGCCGCCCGTCATTATCGCGTCCGCGCACACCTGGTCTCCCGTTTTAAGGAGCACTACGTCTCCCTTCACGGCCTCGGAGGGAGGTATCTCCAGGATCCTGCCCTGGCGCCTGACTTTTACCGGCGATTCGGACAACAGTTTCAGTTTCTCTACCGTCTTTTTCGCTCTCAGTTCCTGCACCGTGCCGATTAGCGTGTTGCTGATGACAACGCCTAAAAACAGCATGTTCCTGTACGCTCCCACGAAGAGGAGCGCCAGGGCAAGCAGCAGGTTCAGCAGATTGAACAGCGTAAAGAGATTGTCCGCCAGTATGCGCCAGACGGACTTTCCGTGGCCGGAGGACGCAGCGTTCGAAGCCCCGGACTCCCTCAGCGCTGCGGCAGCCTCGTCCGTGAGGCCTTCCGGAGGCGTGGGGATATGATCCGGGGGCAATTCTTTCGGCAGCGTCAGCGCCGTTTCCGTCTCTTTATTTTCAGTGCGGCGGAAGCCTTGAAACGTTTTCATCGGGCACGGCGCAATTATTCAGCGGCGGGATATTCGTTGCAGAGCAGCCTGTATGCCGGTTCATCCTCCTCGATGGCCGGGAAACGGCCTGCGGGAGGATTGAATCTGTTGTCCGTATTGTCGTCGTTGCACTGGCTGACTTCGCCCAGAAGCACGTCGCCGGTGCCGGGCTCTACTTCAAAGTCGTGGTACATGCGCTGCTGGATGAAAATGCTCTCGCCGGGCGTGAGCCTTATCTGCGTGCCTGCGGGCACCGTATAGGTCCTGCCGTCAGTGTGCACGGTCACGTCGGACACGTAGTCGATCTCCTCGTCGGGGAGCGAATTGTAAACGCGGATCAGTACGTTGCCGCCGCCTCTGTTGATGATGTCCTCGGTCTTGAACCAGTGGAAATGGTTCAGGGAGTATTGACCCTCTTTTAAGAACAGCAGTTTCTCGGCGTAGACTTTAGGATATTTGTCCTGCATGGAGCGGTTGCCGTTCCGGATCGTGATCAGCGAGAAACCCACCTCGTCGAATCTGCCCAGGCCGTAATCGGTGATATCCCAGCCCAGCATGCAGTCCCGGACCTCGTCGTATTCGTGGCCTTTGGTCTTCCATTCCTCGGGCGTAAAATTGCAGAAGGGGGGCAGATAGCAGCAGTGCTTCTTGCACATCGCTTCCAGTTCTTTAAGGGCTTTGTTGACTTCGCTGCGTTTCATTGTTTTCATCCTTTCTTTCGTAACGTTATCGAACGTTTCGTTTGTTGTGCTTGCTTTGCCGTCGCGGGTGACGCACCGGACGGTCAATCGCTTAGCCGGTATTTGTTGTTTCTGTCGTAGCTCATCCGGAAATCTATCCCTTCCGGCGGGGGACAATTCTCTTCCGCTTCTTCTTTCAGTTTTTCCAGCACTTCTCCACGGATCTCCTCAGGCTCCATACCTCTCTCGGCTCCGATCTTTCTGGCGCAGCATTCGAACCACAGGTCCGTCAAACTGTTTTCGCCTTCCCGTATGTCAGCGTGCTCCTCGCCGAGCACTTCCAGCGCGAAGTCGATACGGTTCAGCTTGGCGGCGCTTATTCCGGCGCTTAGCCGCACCCGGTCCGCATTCTGGATGCTCTCAGGCATCGACTCGTACAGCCCCATGGCTTTTCCGTACTTTTTCCTTCTGTTGAGCCACGCCATATACTCGGCGCAGAAGCAGAAGTCCGACAATGCCTCTTCCGATTCGAACAGTTCGTCGTAATATTCTTCCTCCCGGTCTTGATCGTCCCGGAGCCGCTCCAGCACTGCCAGGTTGCGTTTGGCCCAGACGTTCGGACGCAGCGCGTCGGACTCTTTCCAGGCCGATTCAGCCATTGACGCGTATTTCTCCTGCTCCGCTTCGGGCCACTTTTCCGCCTCCGGAGCCACTTTGGTATCGTCCCAGTGCTCGAACAGCATATTGCCGTAATGGAGCAGGCTGAACCAGTTGCGGCCCCCGGGCCTCTCGAGGCTTTCTTCCGTCAATTTCAGCCACCCGTCTGACACCATCCACGAAGCGGGGATCCCGTCCGGTCCTTCCGGGGTCAATATCCCTTTTTCCAGAAGTTCCATCCAGGGCTTCTGCTCTCTGCCCAGGGACGACTCCGGAAACAGCGCGGACAAGGGCAGCCTGATCCGTCCTTCTTTTTTCTCTTTCTCCAGTTCGAGGGCGCCCCATCCGGACCCGTAATGCACGATATCCGCTTCCGCCGGCAATATTTCAGCGTCGTCCGTGAATATTTCGTCGTACTCCAGCAGCGCCTCTTCGGATATGAGCTCGTCGATCACGCGGCCCAGCTTGAGATCCGCTTCGTCCATAGAAACGTCGTGTATCGTTTCCGGCTCCAGCTTCACGCCTCCGTAGGCCTGGGTCCATTCGAAAACGCCCCGGGCAGGGAAGAGCTTGTCGTGGAACTGGCTCCGGCCGATACCCGCCTGGATCTCTATATAGTCACCTTTACCGGGCTCCGACAGGTAGTCCTGCCAGTGTTTTCCGCCGCCGTGATTGCCCCAGCTGAACATCTTGTGGTAGATCAGCGGGTCCGTAGAACGGTCGTAGAATGTAAAGCCGTTTTGGTTGACAGCGCCTTCCCACGTCGTCCTGACGCCTTTCTCCGGCTGGAAGAAGTAATCGAAGCTTCTGGTGGCGTTGATGGAGTAGGAAAGGTCTCCGGGCATCACGGACAGGAAGGGGAGCCTCTCGTATGAAAGCTTTCCGCCGCACATTACGATCACGTCTTTAGAGGAGGAGAGTATCCTTGTCTTTCCGTCTTCAGGGATGGCGATGTTAGTCCACCAGTATACCGTGCGGTCCTCTTCATTGGGATTGAACAGTTTGATATGTGAAAACAGATGGCGCGAACCTTTTGGAAGGTGAAAATCCATCTGGAACACGCATTCCTTTGAGCGCTCGAATTCGTACATCCTGAGGAAATCCTCGCCGGAGCCTCCTTTTAAGATCGCCGCGAAAACGTTGTCGCATGTAAAATAAGTGTGGCCGGTGGAACCGAAATTCCACTCCACGCCTCCGGAGATCCAGGCGTTCCTGATGCCCAGATTCGCGGGCTGGAACACGGGATTGGCGAAAAGCAGCTCCCGGTCAAGGTCCTTGTCCCACAGCGACCAGAGCCTCCCTCCGTATTCCGGCGTGAACGTAGCCTTGAGATGCTCGTTTTCCAGGACAACGGTCTTTACGGTCATCTTCCTGCGCTTGCGCGAATATCTGTTCTGCAGCATATAGGGGAGAGTCCTGGTGTGGGTCCCCAGGTCCCGGGCAGCGTCTTCGGGAAACTCGCCACGGGTCTCGAAAGAACCGAAGCCCGTTTCGCGCCTGAAGCGCGGCAAAGGATCTACGCCCTCTAAGGGCGCTCCGTCAATGATCATCGAACTAACGTAAACAGCCATTCAAAAACGCTCCAAACGGTAATTCGCCGCGGCAGTTTCCGTCACCCATCCGGCGTCCGGGCCCGCAGCATCCTGCGAAGAGAAGCCTACACAAAAAACGCGTTTTTGTCAATACTGAAACCGCCCGTTCCGGCTTCGCGCCAAACGCGGAAACTCAACGAGATCTCAACGAAACGTCAAGGAAAAGTCACCGATTTGTCAACGAAAAATATCCTGCCGCGGCCCCGGACCACTTGACCCCGGCACCCAACTATACTATAATTGCCCCGAGTTGAATATCTCAATTTTCACTTAGAAAAGGAGTTATACATTTTATGAGCGATCTCGTTTATTCCAAAGACGTAGAAAGAATGTGCTGCGTCGCTCAGGGACCCAATCACGGTCCTGCTCCGCTGCCCGAAGAAGGCAAGTGGATCCAGGCAAGGCAGCTTTCCGACATTTCCGTCTACACACACGGCATCGGCTGGTGCGCCCCTCAGCAGGGAGCCTGCAAGCTCTCCCTGAACGTTAAAGAAGGCATCATCGAAGAGGCTCTCGTGGAGACCATCGGCTGCTCCGGCATGACTCACTCTGCCGCCATGGCCGCCGAGATCCTTCCCGGAAAGACCATCCTCGAAGCTCTCAACACCGACCTCGTTTGCGACGCCATCAATACTGCGATGCGCGAACTGTTCCTCCAGATCGTTTACGGCCGCACCCAGTCCGCGTTCTCCGAAGGCGGTCTCGTCATCGGCGCAGGCATGGAAGACCTGGGCAAAGGCGAGCGCAGCATGGTTGGTACCATGTACGGCACCAAGGCCAAGGGCGTGCGCTATCTGGAAATGACTGAAGGATACTGCACACGCATGGCGCTTGACGCGGACGATCAGGTCATCGGTTACGAGTTTGTTTCTCTCGGAAAAATGACCGATTTCATCAAGAAAGGCATGACGCCCAACGAAGCTTACGAAAAAGCCACCGGTCATTACGGCAGATTCGACGAGGCCGTAAAATACATTGACCCGCGCAAAGAATGAGAAAGGGGGAAAACGTAATGGCACAGTTTGAAGGTTATGAAAGACGCGAGGCGAAGATCCTCGAAACGCTGAAGAAATACGGGATCTCCTCTATTGACGAATGCAAAGACATCACCCTGGCGAAGGGCATCGACGTGGATCAGATCGTTCGCTCCACACAGCCCATCTGCTTCGAGAACGCCGTCTGGGCGTACACCGTAGGCGCCGCCATCGCTATCAAGAAAGGCTGCGTTAAGGCCGCAGACGCTTCCGCCGCCATCGGCGAAGGCCTCCAGAGCTTCTGCATCCCCGGCTCCGTTGCCGAGAACCGCAAGGTAGGCCTGGGCCACGGTAATCTGGGCAAGATGCTGCTCTCCGAAGAGACCGAGTGCTTCTGCTTCCTTGCCGGACACGAATCTTTTGCCGCCGCAGAAGGCGCCATCAAGATCGCTCTCAACGCTAATAAAGTCCGCGTTAAGCCCCTGCGCGTCATTCTGAACGGCCTGGGCAAAGACGCCGCCATGATCATTTCCCGCATCAACGGCTTCACCTACGTGCAGACCGCTTTCGATCCCTACACCGAGACCGTAAGCGTGGTCAAGGAAGTGGCTTACTCCAAGGGCGCCAGAGCCGCCGTCCGCTGCTACGGCGCGGACAACGTCCCCGAAGGCGTTGCCATTATGAAGATGGAGAACGTGGGCGTGTCCATCACGGGCAACTCCACCAACCCAACCAGATTCCAGCATCCCGTTGCCGGCACCTACAAGAAGTGGTGCGTGGAGAACGGCAAGGCTTACTTCTCCGTGGCTTCCGGCGGCGGCACGGGCCGTACGCTCCACCCGGACAACATGGCCGCCGGTCCTTCTTCCTACGGTATGACCGATACGATGGGCCGCATGCACTCTGACGCGCAGTTCGCCGGTTCCTCCTCCGTGCCTGCGCACGTAGAGATGATGGGCCTTATCGGTATGGGCAACAACCCGATGGTCGGCGCTACCGTTGCCGTCGCCGTCGCGGTGGAAGAGGCAATGAAATAACAGTCGTCGTTTTGATGCAGCAGTTTGAGCGACAAACTGCCAGGTCAAAAATGTACGCGAGACCGCCGGCTCGTGGAAGCAGATCAGTATTGCTGAGTGATATTGCTGCGCGCAGCCGGAAAACAACAAAATATCGTTGATGCAATTGAGCACATATGCTCTTTCTGCCGTAACTTGTGCATTGTTGGATAAAATTGCGCATTTTACGATCGGCAGAAAACGGGAGTTAAGTAAAAAGGCCTGAAAAAGCGGCTTTTACTTAGCTCCCGTTTTGTTTAAGGGCAGAAGGCGCTGCCTGACTGGTCGTATCGGCTGGCAGTTTAGGAGGATGAATAGTATCGATTGTGCAAGACCGCTATTGAGGTCAATAGAAAAGCAAAAAGGCTAAAGCTTCAATTAAAGAAGGCAACCGACCGCTTCCGCATCTGCGCTACTCTGTAAACAGAAGCAGAGCATTTATCGCCGAGGCAGAGCCGATGTAAGTAAAAAGACCTAAAAACATGCACTTTTACTTAACTTTTTATTTTTTCAAAAAGTTCAACGGGCATAGTTAACTAAAAATGAGCACGTAATCGGTTGGGCGAGATGTCAAACGCGGATGGAAGTGAATTAATATGCAGATATGATGAATATTGTCGAAATAGCGTGAAATCGATTACATCAAGTCAATATAACTGAAAAGGGGATAAGAAAATGCCTGATATCAACGAAGGAATGCCAACGGGTCGCGACTGTGAGCGATCGACCGAATCAAATGGTTTTTATATGGCGGTGCAGCGACGCATAAGCGAATTAGAAGATATTATAAAGCGAGCAAAGATATTTTTAGAATATGCGCCGCAAGAGACTGTTTACATCTGTAAGTGCGGTAAATATTATCGTTACTATATAGTGAAATTCGATTATGGAAAGAAAAGCAGAAATTATCTAAAAAAAGACGACCCAATATTGCCACAGCTGGTCCAGAAAAAATATTGTTTAGAAATAATTAAAGCCGCCGAGGCGGAGTTAAACAAATTGACGCAAATACAGACGGAAATACATACACCTGAAATGGTGCGGCTCGAATATCAGGAAGAACTCGGAGATATGATCGTTCCGTTGACAGAATCAGCGGAGGATTATATCGCTCGCTGGAGGGAACATGCGAAAAAAGCAGAAGTGATGGATTTTCACCCCGAACAGAAAAAATACAGAACGAAACAGGGAGGGTACGTGCGATCAAAATCCGAACTGATAATTGCCAATGCATTGACGGATCATGGCGTACCGTACATTTACGAAAAGCGGCGGGTGCTCCGGGACGGCAACGTCGTTTTCCCGGATTTTACGATTCCGGCGGCACAAAACCGCGGGGAGATCATTATCGAACATTTTGGCATGATGAACGATGATGGTTATCGGGAAGACGCGCTGAATAAGATCAATAAATATATGCGAAATGGTTTTATATTCGGCAGGAATCTGGTCGTGTTTTTTGAATCTGATAATGTTCCGATCGATCTGGCCGTGGTAAACGAGCAGATCTGTGGCTTACTTGACCATTTGAGCGCAGCCTGACGGATTTGAGTAGAGGGATATACGGCGCTGAACGAATATGCAAGTGACATCATACGAGCATAAAACGTACGTCATCCAAAACGGATTATAGTGTCTTTTTCGAGACTCATTCGGAGCTGCCGGTGGTTTCTTCCGGTATTTCAAGGATGTTTATTTCTCCGTAAATTTCTTCTATCATCCCGATTATTTCTTCTTCCGAATAGTCGAGACTGACGATGCCTTTTCTGGCAATCAAGCTGTGTGAATTGGTGCATATAATATATTCGTCCGTTTTCTCCAGATCTATGTCAGAATCATAAAATCTGAAGAAAAACACGTGCTTGTTATTATCCGATCCTTTGTAGACGGATTCTTCTCCTGAGAACGTAAGGCCGAGCAGGCTCCCTTTCTCAAGATTGTAATCTCCCTTATATACTTTTTCGACCCTGCAATCGTAATTTGAAAAACTATATTTGTCCCAGCCGTTATGTCTGGACAGCACCTTGACCTTCATAATCTGCAAAGCATCCGTAATGATGTCCCGTATGTTGTCCGAATCGGTATAATAGTAGGAATCGATTGTATTTGTTCCTGTAGTATCTAGCATGGATTTCAAATATGCCAGGAAAGCGCCGAAATTTTTGAAGTTCTTCTTTGAACCGGTTGTCATAAAATCCAGATGTTTATATTCACCCAGAACGATCATAAAAGAATCTTCATATGCATCGACCGGACAAAATACAAGCCCCTGGTCGTAATATTCATCGACGTAAACGTTATTCTCCTTATTAGTTATCAACAGGTATTTTTCGCCGTCAACAAACGGCAGGTCCGAAACCGATCCTTCGTGGTTGAGAGCATGACTTCTTATTAGTATATCATCGTCAACGTCGCCTTTTATTTTTTCAGTCACGTGAAACTTTTTATATAATAATCCGTCTGTGTTCCTTACTGATTCTCCCGTAAACGTTCCGATAAAAATATATGGACGCCAAAACAAAGATTCGATTCCGTGATACAATCCGCAAATATCACCATCGGCGTACCGAAAATGCTTATACTTGTCAGAAAAAACAGATCTTTCGCTGCTGCATGAAAGCATGCCGGCGCACGTTGCCAAAACCAGTACTAAAAACAGTGCTTTTTTCATCTTATCACCTCCTTTGACTAAAGCTAAATAAAGCATGACAAATTCAAATCTGACCCATTATATCATACAAATCAGCCAAAAGTCTATTTAACCGATTTCGGGAGAAACCTGTGTCCATTTCGCCGCTCCCTGTGGCGTGTTTTATTGACGGTCGCCCTCGGGCTAAATTATTATGATTCTGCCTGTTGACCTGTCGGAAACACGTGTACAAATATCTTGATCTGCAGTATAATATGCATGAATCATCAAGAAGGGGGAAACTGTGATGTACCGTGTTTCCATTCCCGTCACCACCGATTTTTCGGGCGTGCGCAAGGAACAGTTTCTGGAGGAGCTTGCCCGCGCCAAGCCGGACCGCGTCTTTTTGTGCGGACCGCGAAGCGCCGCACCCAGGGGGAGCAAGGAGAGATTCTTGAGCGCTTTAAAGGACATCGTGCCGCTTATGCGCAGCCGCGGGTACGAGGTCGGTATCTGGGTGAACAGCCTGGGTCACGGCGGAAGCTCAGACGCGCATCCCGAGTACACAAATATAGTCACGGGAGGCGGGATCGTATGCACCGACTCGTATTGCCCGCTGGACGAAGCATTCGCAGACGAATTTGCCGGATGGGTCGCGGCGCTTGCGGGCACCGGGCCTGATCTTATTATGCTTGACGACGACTACAGGCTGGGATACCGTTCGGGACTCACGGGGTGCTATTGTCCGCTGCATGTGAAGAAGGTCTCGGAACTGCTCGGGGAGGAGATCGGCGCCGCAGAACTCGAGAAGAAGGCATTGACCGGAGGACCGAACAAATACCGGGACGCATGGATGAGGGTCAATCACGATTCGATGGTCGGGCTTGCGAAAAAGCTGCGGCAGGCGGTCGATTCGGTCGATCCGTCGATCAGGCTCGGCCACTGTGCGGTGCTCGACACGTGGGATATCGACGGCGTGGATTCGATCGAACTCGCGAAGACTTTCGCGGGGGGCACAAAGCCGTTCATGCGTCTGATAGGCGCGGCATACTGGGCGGTCAACAGGTCTTTCGGTTGCCGGATCGCGAACGTTATCGAGCTGGAGCGCATGCAGATCTCCTGGTGCGAAAACGAGGATATTGAGATCTTTGCGGAAGGGGACGTGTTCCCGAGACCGCGCCACAACGTGCCGGCAGCATATCTTGAGGCTCTTGACACCGCTCTCCGCGCCGACGGCCGCTCCGACGGCATCTTGAAATATATGATAGACTACGAGTGCATGCCTTTTTATGAGCGCGGTTACATCGACTGCCACGTGCACAACCTGCCCCTCTACGACAGGATATCGGACGTTTTCGACGGCCTCAAACCGTGCGGCGTGAGGATCTTCGACTGCATGCACCGGCTGAAGGACGCAAAGCTGCCTGAAGGAGAGGGTGGCGACAATTACGTCGGGAATGACTTTGTGCCGGCTGCGATGCGTCTGCTCTGCGACAACGCGATCCCGATGCAGTACACTGAGCCGGACGTCACGGCCATTTTCGGGGAAAACGCCCGTCACGCGACTGCAGGACTGCTTAAACAGGGGGCGGTGCTCGATGCACCGGCCGCAAGGATCCTCACGGAACGCGGCTTCGACGTCGGTCTCGAATCGTTCGGGCCGGCTGTCCCGGTGCGCGCGGTGTATTACCCGGACTCAGGCGAGGCATTTTCTTTCCGCAACGGGATGTTCGACAATGACGGCTCCGATTTTGTTACGCTGAACATGAGACCCGGGGCGGAGGAAGTCGTCCAATTCAGGGGACCGGCAGGAACGGTCAAAGCCTTCCGTTA
>JAEFAM010000012.1 GCA_016287565.1 Clostridia bacterium | reverse complement strand
AATTCATTTTGCATCATCCTCACAAATCCCAGTTTGTCGAGCTCTTTTACTATAGAAAAACCGCCCCGGATTACCATCCGAAGCGGTCATTTTTAGCGGAGAGGATGGGATTCGAACCCATGTGGCTTACGCCAAACGGTTTTCAAGACCGCCTCGTTATGACCCCTTCGATACCTCTCCGTATGTGTTTTCAAGCCTGTTTTGGCTCGAAAAGTTTTTGTCAGCTCATTAGATAACTCATTAGAATTGAGCTTTTTTAGAAGATTTGCGAGCTTTTCAAATCTCCGTTTTCCTCGCGTTTTCGGCGTTTTTCGCCGTTTTTCGCCGTTTTTCACAAGAGGCACTTCCACTCAAATGAACGGATTTCAAGACCGCCTCGTTATGACCGCTTCGATACCTCTCCGCGGAGCAATGCGGATTCTACTATAGTCGGGGTGCGTTGTCAAGCGTGTTGACCGGGGCAGGGCGGCGGTGCGGCGGCCTGGACTTGGCGGCGGAGCGGCAGGCGCAGCGGGCAACAGCAGCGTTGACCGTGATCAGCCGCAGACGCGCTTGATGGCCGCGAAAGTCTCGTCGCTGATGTAATGCTCGACGCGGCAGGCGTCTTCGGAGGCGGTCTCCTCGCTGACGCCGATGGAGATGAGCAGCTTGGTGATGGTCTTGTGGCGGTCGTATACGTCTTCGGCGATGGTGCGGCCTGAGGGGCGGAGAGTAATGTTGCCGCCGGCGTCGATATTGATGAGACCTTCGTCGCGCAGGATGTGAAGGGCGCGGCTGACGGAGGGCTTGGAATAGTTCATATGTTCGGCGACGTCTATAGCGCGGACGTTGTCGGATCTTGCGGTCAATATCAAAATGGTCTCTAAGTACATCTGGCCGGATTCCTGGATAGCCATCTGCGTCACCTCTGCTTTGTTTTATGGTTCGATTATACCATCGGGGAGGTCAAAATTCAATACGTAGCGACCGAGGCCGGCGAAAGGGAGCGTTGTCAGGGGGGCGTCAACGTCCGGATTACGCGGTTGCCTGAACGCCATAAAAATGATAAAATACAGCCGCATCACCAAACCGACATCAGATACCGGAGGCAGGTACGATGAGAACGACCGGAATTAACGAAACAGGCGGAAGAAAAGACGGAAGAAAAGCAGAACGGAGCGGCAGCCGGATGAAGCGCGGAAGCTTCGTGACAGTAACGCTTCTGACGCTCGCTGTAGCGATTTTGTGCGGCTGCGCGGGACCCGGCACGGGCGAAGGCGGAAAAGCCACGGACCCGGACGCCGTTGACACAGGCGGCGTGATCGAAACAGCCACGCCCGAACCGACGGCCACACCGGAACCTACCATTGCCCGGACGCCGGGCCCGGACCAGTATATGATGGAAAACGGAGTCATTTATTCCGCGGGAGGCTTCACCGATATGAATGACCAGACTTTCACTTTCAAGAAGGGGCTGAACATACTGCCCCTGGATTACACTAAGAAATATTTCAACAAGCTGGTGCTGCGCTACACTTCCACGAAAGCGCTGAAACTGAACGTTACGTACGTGGTTGAAGGCGAAGAAGTGGTTGACACGTTCTATCTTGAATCGGGCGAAAACGTGACGTTCAAGGGGCTGATCCTGGGATACCTTGACGGGGACACCGCCACCGAGATCAGGGAGCTCACCGTTGACAGCAGGAAGGGCAGTTCGGAACTGACGGTACACGAACTTTCCACCGAGTACGCGGAAGTGCACAACGATAAAACGTATTATATCGAGAACGACCGCTACAAGATAGGCGTGAGGCTCAGCTGGGGCGGCGGGATCAATTACGTGCAGGACAAGCAGTGCCCGGTAGAAGGGCTCACCAACCTGGTAAACAGCCACGACACCGGCCGCCTCGTTCAGCAGTCGTACTACGGAGGATACGACAGTTCGTACACTCCCGGCACGTTCAACGGATCCACCTGGCCCTACAACCCGGTGCAGGGCGGCGACCAGTACGGCAACAGTTCCCGGCTCATCGACCTGGAGATCGGCGCCAATTACATCTACATCAAATCCCAGCCTCAGGACTGGTCCCAGAACAACCTGATCACTCCCTCCTATATGGAGAATAAATACGTGCTCGAGAGCGACCACATCCGGGTGGACAACCGGTTCGTCGACTACTCCGGCTACCCCCACGGCTTTTCGAACCAGGAGCTTCCCGCCTTCTATACCGTGAGTTACCTTGACTGCTTCTGGTGGTACAACGGGGTCAATTCCTGGACCGGCGAGAACCTCTCCTACAGAGACTCCCTCAACTTCTGGGGCGACCAGAAATACGCGGACGACTGCCGCTTCCATATGAAGGGCGACAATACGGAGACCTGGTGCGCCTGGACCAACACGAAGGACGATTTCGGCATCGGCCTCTTCGTACCCAACATCGACCTTTTCTACGCCGGAAGATACAACTACAACAAATCGAAGAATTCCGGCAACGACGCCACCAACTACGTCGCGCCGCTTTTGACCATACAGCTTCAGTCATATAAGGCGCTGGAGTACAGCTACCTGCTGACCACCGGTTCCCTGGAGAACATCCGGGCTACTTTCACGGCCAACAAAGATTTCGCCTCCAACGAATCTCTCCACAACAGCTACACCGCAGAGCGCGAGGCGTTTATAGACTATACGAACATCGACTTTTCCGACAAGAACAACGCCGCGGCTTTCACGGCGCTGAACAACTGCTCGCTGGGCTACAATTCCGCGGGTAAGGCGCTTAAGATCCGCACGAAGGCCGGAGGAGATCCTCAGGTGGCGATCTACGTTTCGGATTATCCCGGCGAGATCACCAACAGCAAATACAAGACGCTGACGATAGAATATATGGTGCCCACGTCCAACACCAGGACGGATTACGTGTGCGACCTGTTCTTCTGCACCGGTGACAAGCTTTCTCCCGATGGCAGCGAGCGGGTGCGGGAAGAACTGATCTGCGACGGAGAGTACCATACGTTGACGGTGGATCTGGCCGGGCTTTCTTTCTGGTCCGGGAAGCTCAATTTGATCCGGTTCGACTTTTTCGACGAGTGCACTTCCGGAGACATCCTGATGGTGAAATCCTTCCGGTTCGAAAATTGACGGGAGCCCGTCTCGGTGAATCTGTTATGATGAAAGTTAATTATCACACGCATTCGTATCATTGCCGCCACGCCGCCGGAAAGCCGGAGGACTACGTTGTCACGGCCATCCGGAACGGTCTGGAGGAGCTGGGCTTTTCCGACCACGTCCCCTACCCTTTTTCCAACGGCCACAGGTCCGGTTTCAGGATGGATACGGAGGAGACGGAAACGTACGTTAACGAGATCCTTGAAATGCGGGAAAAGTACAAGGGGCAGATCAAAATATTCGTGGGGTACGAGGCGGAATATTATCCGAAAGAGTTCGAAGCGATGATGAAAAACGTGTCGCGATTCCCTCTGGATTATCTGATCTGCGGGCAGCACTTTACCAGGAACGAATACGACGGCAGGTACAGCGGCAGTCCCACGGACGATCCCGCGGTGCTGAAAGAGTACGTGGACCAGCTTTCGGAGGCAATGGCTTCCGGGGCGTACACGTATATCTGCCATCCTGACCTGCTGAATTTTACCGGGGACGAGGGGCTGTACCGGGAGGAGGTCCTTAGGCTGTGCGAATCGTCGGTCAAATACGACATTCCTCTGGAATACAACTGCCTGGGCATGGAAGGCAGGCGGAGCTATCCCGCGGACCGGTTCTGGCAGGCCGTGGCAACGACCGGCGCGAAGACCGTGATCGGTTCGGACGCTCATCAGCCGGACCGTGCGGGCAACCAGGATTCCTACGCTCAGGCTGCGGCAAACCTTGCCGGGTTCGGGATCGTTGCCCTGGAACGTCCCGTGCTGAAGAAGCCGGTTTTTTAACAGATGGCAGAGTACGAGATCAGGATAAAGTTTAAAGAACTTGCCGCGTCGGACGGGAGCTTCCGGCTGGAGGATCCGGTGTTTTTCGGCGCGTTGAAAAGGGCGCTGAGGAAGGCGGGAGCGAGGCAGTGGAAGGCCGGGGAACTCGCCGTTCTGAAGCGTTCTTTCGATTTCAGGCCTGGCAGAGAACCGGCGCTGGAGCTGAGAATCAGGATCGGCGAAGTTCCGGAAGCTGCGGACAAGACGTCGTCCTGCGTACCGTCATACAGCAGCGCAGAGCCGCCCGTAGTGGTGGGTTTCGGCCCCGCGGGGATATTTTGCGGATTGACGCTGGCCAGGGCCGGGCTCAGGCCGGTGATCCTGGAGAGAGGCGACGATATCGACCGCCGCACCGAGAAGGTGAAAAACTTCTGGGACACGGGCAGGCTTGACCCGGATACCAACGTGCATTTCGGAGAAGGCGGCGCCGGCGCGTATTCTGACGGCAAACTGACCACGCTGGTTAAAGAGAAGCACCGGCTGGGCCGGGAAGTGCTGGAGACGCTCGTGGAATTCGGGGCGCCCGGCGACATTTTGATCGATCCACATCCTCATATCGGCACGGATCTGCTGAAAAAAGTTATTAAAAATATCAGAAACGAGATTGTGCGGCTGGGCGGGACCGTTATTTTCGGAGCAAAAGTTACAGGTTTTCCGGGGTCCGGCGGCAGGGTCTCCGGCGTCGTTTACGAGACCGTCGACGGACGGGCTTCCGTCAATGCGGAAGCTGTGTTCCTGGCCATCGGCCACGGCGCCAGAGACACGTTCAGGATGCTCCGGGACAACGGCGTTTCCCTCTCCCTCAAGCCTATGGCGGTGGGTCTCAGGATCGAGCACCCGCAGGCGCTGATCGACCGCATACAGTACGGAGAATACGCTCCCCTGCTGTCGAAAAAGTTCCCTGCCATATACAAGCTTTCATCTCGGCTGGCAAAAACGGCGCCCGGTCCCGGCAACGGCAGCAGAGGCAGCGGTTTCGGCGGCGGTCTGCGCAGCGCATTCACGTTCTGCATGTGCCCCGGAGGATACGTTGTCAACGCCTCCTCCGAACCGGGAGGCCTTGTCACCAACGGCATGAGCTACAGCGCCCGTGACGGCGTCAACGCCAACAGCGCCCTTCTGGTGGGCGTGGGTCCGGACGACTACCTTCCCTACTGCTCCGGCGACAACGACCCGCTTGCAGGCCTGGCGTTTCAGCAACATTTTGAGAGAAATGCTTTCGAACTTACACGGTCCACGGGGAAGCTTCCGATGCAGAGACTTAAAGATTTCGGCGAATCGGTTTTCAAACGATACGGCCGGGAAATTTCGGAATTGAAAAAGTCCGGAGACTTGTCCTTGGAACTCCCCTGCCGCCGTGAAAGTTCCGGCCGGTTTTACGATAATTTTACCAATCAGACCTGCGGAGCCGCGGCCGAAGCAGATATTGCCGGCCTGTATCCGCCGTTCATAACGTTGTCAATATTAAACGGCATTTCGGAATTTGACGGCCGCATGACCGGTTTCGGCGACCCGGACGCGATCCTCACCGCCCCCGAGACCCGCTCCTCCAGCCCCGTCAGGATCGACCGCGACCCCGTATCTTTCCAGAGCGTGTCGATGAAAGGCCTTTATCCCGTGGGAGAAGGCGCCGGGTATTCAGGCGGCATCACGTCCTCAGGAATAGACGGAATAAGAGCGGCCGGATCATATCTGTCCCTGTTGACGGACAACGACCCGCACCGCTCCTGATGAACCGGCGCCCCGATGATCCTGCGTCCTGGCGAAATTGACGCCCGGAAGATCACGGCGCACAGGCGTTTTTTATTCGCTTTTTTATTCGATTATCAGCCTGTCTCCTTCGGTAACGTCCAGATGCTGATGCTCCGAAAGATATTCCTCGATGACTTCCCGGCAGGAAGTGGTGACCGTGCGCCTGGGGGCGTTGGCCAGTATCTCTTCCTGGGTGATATCGAAGGAGCTCTGCATATTGTTGTAGTGGAACAGCTGAAGACCCACGGTGAACATGCGGTCGTCCGCCACGTCCTCTCCCTCGAACTTGAATTCCTTAAACTCGTGATCCTTCCTGGAATAGACCATGTGAAGGCCTTCGGAATATTGATAGAACTCCGAATGGGCGCCTTCCCAGACCTCGTCGCGCAGCGTGTATTTGATCATATGCTTAAGCTGTTTGCCGCTGATCTTGACCATGAACACTTCGTCGTCGTAGGGGAAAGATTCCGTGAGATTGCCCAGCATCACTATGGGGCCCATTTCCTCGGTGCGCACGCTGCCGGAGCCCAGAAGCATTATGTCGAGGCCCAGGCTGTTCTTCAGCGCGTCCGCGATCAGGTCGCCCAGAGAAGTTTCCTGGGTCCTGGATGGATGGGTGAGTTTCCTGTTAAAGCGAGTGACGACGCGGCCGTACTTGGCGTCGGTCTTGTTCTTGTAGCTGTCGATCAGGCGCGCGATGTCTTCGTCAACGGGGCAATGCTCCGAGTCGATGGGCACGCTCTGCCACTTGTAATCCGCCACGCAGTTGTTGTCCGTGTCAACGATCAGGTCGAACCGCCCGATCTGGTCGGTGCCCGTGCCCGCCTGGACGATCAGGATGTTGTTGACCTCTTCCGCCTCTTTCAGGAAAGTGTGGGAGTGGCCGCCAATGATGACGTCGACGCCCCAGGCGGGATCGAGCAGCGCCGCCAGTTTCTTGTCCTCCTCGAACCCGATGTGGGTCAGGAGCACGGTGAAATCGATGTCAAGGGAGTTGTGCGCGTTGCAGATCTTTCCGATCTCCTCGGCGGCTTCGCTGATGTTGACGAAGGTACCCACCAGGCCGTCGTTCTTGGCCTGATTGATGACCAGCTCGGTGATGATGCCGATGAACAGTATCTTCATGCCGCCGATCTCTTTGACCATATACGGCTTAAACAGGCGGGCGTTGTTGGTCCTGATGTGCAGATTCGCGTTGATGATGGGGAATTTGGCGCATTTTTCCAGGAAAAGCAGGTGGGAAACGCCGTAGTCAACCTCGTGGTTGCCCAGGGTCACCACGTCGGGCGACAGCATATTCATTATCTCGATGGTGGAGATACCCTTGTACTCCGAGTCGATAACGGAGCCGCGGAACATATCGCCGGCAATGCAGTACAGCGTGTTTTTCTCTTCCTCTTTGACTTTGTTGATGTATCCGGACAGCATGGCAACGCCGCCTACAAGGTTCCGGTCAACGTTTTCTGCCAGGAAGTCTCCGTGCATGTCGTTCGAGTGGAGCAGCACCAGCTTTCTGTAGTGCTCGCCGTCGACCTGGATGTTGTTGTTCGAATTGGTGTCTGACATTTTCTACCTCCAATGATAAAGTGGCAAATTGCGTGTTTTCAATAACGTGCGCAGTGTGTATGATCCGGCCGGGCGTGCTTATTCCGCCAGCACTTCGTTCAGCCGCTTCACGAAAGTCTTCTTCTTCGCCTTCGTGACCACGGAAACGTTGGCCTTGCCGATGGCGGGCATGGAGTCGTAGGTGAATCCTTCTTTATAGAAGATGACCATGCCGTGGGTCTCGCCGGGAGCGGTGATGCAGCTGCCGTAGCACTGGACGGTCTCTTCTACGAAATCCGGCCAGACCAGCGTTGCCATTGCCACTGCGTCAGGCAGGTCGATGGCGTTGATGCCGTTGCCCTTCTTGAATTCCAGCAGCTTTCCGGTGGCCTTGGCGATGAACACCTGCAGCGGGCTGCCTTTGAGCATCTTTTTCCAGGTCCTTTCGGAGGTCCAGGTGGGTTCGTCGTCCATGTCCAGGCCCAGCACCGTTACCGGCACTCCCAGCTCCAGCATGATCTTGTAGGCCTCCGCGTCTTTATAGACGTTGAACTCAGCCACGGGGGTAGCGTTGCCCGGGCCGAATCCGGCGGTACCCATGGACAGGATCCTTTTGACCTTTTTCATCGTCTCCCGGTCTTTCTGGATGGCCAGGGCAATATTGGTGGCGGGTCCCAGGGCAACGAGTTCTATCTCGCCGGGGTTCTCCCGCACGGTCTTCAGGATATAGTCAACGGCGTGGGTCTTCTGTGCCTTCCCTTTCGGATTCACGATCCCCGCGTCGCCCATGCCGTCGTTGCCGTACACGCTGAACGTTTCGCGCTCCTCGCCGGAAACGGGCCTGGTGGCGCCCGCGTAGACTTTCGCTTTAAGCCCCACTATTTCGATAGCGGACAACGCGTTTTTTACGGCCTGTTCCAGCGATACGTTGCCGGCGGCAACCGTGACTCCCAGCACTTCTACGTCCGGGCTCTTAGCTGCCAGTATCAATGCCGCGGCGTCGTCTCCGCCTGTATCCGTGTCAATAATGATGCGGTGTTTTTCTGACATTTTGCATTTTTCCTCCTATTTTCGGGTTTTTCTGTTTCCGCGGCTATGATACCATAAATTCGGGTCGGGGGCAACTGAAAAGAGAGCGGAGCGATGTTCAGCTTCGCTGAGTGATATTGCGCTGCGCGCAGTGATATTCGCCTTCTGGTTTATTATATTTAACTTTTATGCTATAATGAGGGGCAGTTGACGGCGATCTTCCCCATCGCGGGGAGATCGACCGCGGCGCCAGGCGGCCGCACAGAATTACGACGATCAGGTGAGATAATGAAAAGAAGATCAGGACCGTTCATTGCTATATTGTCCGTCACTTTGATATTGACGCTGACTTCCTGCGGCATCACCGGGGACAACAGCACGGTGGTGGTCAATACAGGGAAGCCGGTGCCTAATTTTATTGCCACAGCCGAGCCGGGTACAAAGGCAACTGAATTGCCTGGCCCTGCGGAAACCACTGCGCCCACGGCAACCGTATCGCCCGAGATCACTGACGGATCGGTGCCTGCCGAAACTCCTGCGCCAACCGCTACCGCCACGCCCGAGGTCACCGACGGACCGTCGCCTACCGAAACTCCGGCGCCTACTGCTACCGCTGCGCCTGAGGTCACCGGCGAACCGGCTCCAACTGCTACCGCAACGCCTGAAATCACCGGCGAACCCGCGCCTACCGCTACGGCAACGCCTGAGATCACCACAACGGCTGAGATCACCGGTACTCCCGCGCCCACGGCGACACCCACGCCTACACCTGCCAAAATAACTCCCGCGCCCATGTCAACGCCTACGCCTACCAAAACTCCTGCGCCAACCGAGACGCCTACACCTAAACCCACTCCCACCAAAACTCCGGCACCCACAGCGACGCCTACGCCCAAACCTACAAAAACTCCGGCACCCACGGCAACGCCTACGCCCAAACCTACCAAAACTCCCGCGCCTACCAAGACGCCCACGCCTAAACCCACTCCGACCAAAACTCCCGCGCCCACAGCGACGCCCACGCCTACGCCCGCGTCCACCATGCCGGCCACCTTCGCTCCCACCCAGCCGCCTGCGGCCACCTCCGCGCCCCAGACCAACCCTGAGCCGGTGTACGTTGCCGGCAGCTACAAAGGTCTCACGGGAAAATCCTACACGGACTACCCGCTCCTCAAAACGGAAAGAGAATTGTACGAGATCGACCACATCATATGGGAAGTCACCCGCAGCGGCATGAGCAATCTGGAAAAGGCCCGGGCGGTGCACGACTGGCTGGTCAAAAACATCAGATACGATACTTCGTATTCCTCGTACCATATCGATTCGCTGCTGGCCACACGCAGCGCAGTATGTCAGGGATACGCGGAATTTTACGCAGTTGCCCTTTCCGAGATGGGGATGCAGGCCAGGGTCGTTACGGGAACGGCTCAGAATTCTTCGTCATCCGGAGCGGAAAGCCACGCCTGGAACGCGGTAAAGATGGACGACGGAAAATGGTATTTCGTTGACGTGACCTGGGACGATCCAATGATCAACGGCCACTCGAATTATCCGGACGGTTCGAATATGTCAATGAACTATTTTATGATCACGAACGAAGCGATCTCGGTCAATCACTTCACCAGCGGCAGCACAGGCCTTTCTCCCCTGGGCACCTCCCTCACCTACCACGACCAGGCGGCGGAAATGCGTTACGCGGATCTGAAAGCCGGTCTCATAAAGAAGATCGAGGACGAGGGGCTCCGGTTCGCGTACATCATCAGCTCCGAGACGGATATCGAGCGCGTCAGGGCCGCGATGCTTTACGACATACATACCACCACCGCTTCGGAAGGCTACAGTTTCTACGTGTTTATCCGGCCGGACGTCATCGATCCGGGCAGCGCACTTATAGGGGAAATAGTGAACGACGCCGTTAAAGAAGCTGCGAAAGTATATAAGACCGGCGTCAGTACGAGCTATTCGAAATCAGGCTATTACAACGAAGACGGACCGGTGAGGAACGTTTACTACTATACCGTTTCAGGCACGGTCTCCAAGCATTCCTGACGCGCAGGCGCTTAAGACCGGGAGATACGGGAGGTCACAGATATGAGCAAAAAAAGCGGCGGAATAAAAACGGTAAGAGTTTTGGCGCTGGCGTTGACCGCGGTGATGGCGCTGGCGCTGGTATCTTCTATAGGCGGAACGGCAGGCGTCGTACGCGGCGAAACGCAATACGGAATGATCACCGGAAACGTGATCTTTTCGGAAAATTTCGACGACGTGAAGAGCGGCACGCTGCCCGACGGCTGGACCATGAACAACGACCTTAAAAACGGCGGCAGCGCGGAGGTCAGAGACGGAAAGCTGGTCATCAACGCCACCTCCGTGAACCTGGGCAAGGTATTGCTGCCTGCTTCCCTTTCTCAATACGGCAACTACTCCGTGGAAGCGGACGTGTCTTTTAAGTCCTCCACCGACGCCAACAGATGGATGTCCCTCGTGGTGCGGCAGCAGGAAAACGACGAAAATTACTACCATATGTGCGTGAGGCGCACCACCACCGCGTCCAACGGCGTAGAGTTCGCCATCCGCACGCCGGGAGAATGGAACGTGGTTGACAAAACTTCGGCGAACACGTCGCTGGGGCTCAATAACGAAGTGCATATCAAAATGTCCATCGCCGACGGAATGGTATACGAATACGTTGACGGCGAAGAAGTGCTGGTCACGGGCGCGTTGTCCGGCATGAGAAACGTGGCGGCCACCGGCGGCATCGGGATACAGGCAAACTATTCGGTCATCACCGTTGACAACGTAGTGGTGTCGGAATGCAGCTACACGGAAGATCCCGGCGTTGTGATCGACGATTCGTACATCTCGCACAACTTCCTCATCACCCCCGTGATCTCGGCGGCGGCAACCGTGGCGGTGGCTGATTCTATGGAGACCGTGGAGAGGCTGGCCGCGCTTGCCCAGAGGCCCGAGAACATCATCATCTACGCAGACGAAAACGGCGACGCAGCGAAGCCCGACGGCAGCGGCAGAATATGCTCCCTCTCCGAGATGATGGACAAGGTCTACCGCAAGATGATCCCCGTGTTCTACGTAAAAACGGATGCCGCGGCGGACGCGCTGGTCTCATACCTCAAGGAAACGAAGCTTCAGGACTGTATGGTGGTCTCGGGGAGCTCCGAGGCCGTGAAGACCGTGAGAAAAGCCAGGAAGCGGACCGGAGGCGTCATCGACTTCAGAGAGAAAGAACTTGTCCCGCAGGAAGGCCAAACCATGCAGGACGTGCTGGACGATATCATTTACACCACCAATATGAGCAGCGCCAAGACCGCGGTCATACCCGAATCCATTGCCACGAAAGAAAACGTGGAATATATGCAGCACAGGCTGATCACCGTGTGGGTGGCCGAAGAGTCCCAGCCTGAGGACGCGGCAATGCTTCACAACGCCATCCAGAGCGGCGCCAACGGCATCGTCACCGACACGCCGGAAAAATTGATCGACGCCTATTCTCTGTACAGGTACGATCCCTCCGTGCTGGTGAGGACGCCCATGGTGATAGGCCACAGGGGATTGCCCTCCTCCGCCCCCGAAAACAGCATCGAAAGCGCGAAAGAAGCCGTAAAAGCAGGCGTAGACTGCATCGAGCTGGACGTGCGCCTTTCAAAAGACGGAGTAGTCTACATCTACCACGACAACGACCTTTCTTCTATGACCACCGGCAGCGGCACCGTGAACAGCCACACCGCGCAGGAACTCGACACGTACAAGATCGTTAAATCAAGCTCCTACGGCACTTTCAAAAACTATCCCAAGGTCAAGCTTCCTTCCCTGGAGGAATTTTTCCAGGCGCTCAAGGACGACGACGTGATGTTCTTTATCGAGATCAAGGAAGAGGGCGACATCTCCGCGAAAGTGGCGGAACTGGTGGAAAAATACGGTCTGAAGAACCGCTGCTGTATGATCACCTTCCTGAACGCCCAGGTCACCAGGTTCCAGAAAGACGAGCCCGGCATGTCGACAGGCCAGCTTATGGGCACACCCACTGCCAGCCATTATGAAGAGAAGGTCAACAGCATCATCGGCACCATAGGCGGAGAGAATGCCACTTTCAACGCCAGCGGCGTGAACGATACTAAAATGATCCGTGCCCTTATGTACAGGGGCATCACCGCCTGGCCCTGGACATACAACAACGGCAACACCCGTTCCGCGTACCTGCTGGGCGCGGGCGGCATCACCACCGACTTCTGCAACGCCGTGTCATACGTTCCCACCGCCATTGACATCGGCGGCGTGTACGAGTACAAGCTCTTCACCAATGTAAACGGCAAGACCGCCATCACGTTCAGACCGAAAGTATTGACCCGGATGGGAGAGATGGACCTTAAAGGTAAATACAAGGACGGCACGCCCGTCAACGTTCCCGAGCCCCTCATCATCGAGGGTGCCGAGCACGTAATAGTCGAGGGCAATAAAATAACCGCCCTGTCCGACGGAACAGTGCGGCTTATGTACAGGCTGCTGGCGTCCACCGATCCGGACGCCGTGCCGGACTATTTCTCCGACAACACCTTCGCCCTCTACACCCAGGTGGTGACGCTGAATATAGTCACTTCCGAAGATCCCGAAGCCGACGAGAAAAACGGCCCGGGCTACGACAACAGCGAAGAAGAGGACGAGACGAAGCGGTCAGGCCCCGTTGCCGTAATATGCATCGTCAGCGGCGCCGTTATCGCGATCTGCTGCGTTCTGCTTGCAATTTTTGGTAAGGCAAAAAACAAGGAAAACAAATAACAGACCCGCGTAAAAGAATATGGTGGCGTTCAGTATCTCCCAGCCCGGGGCGTAAACGACCTTGGCCAGCAGCGACTGGACCAGGATGCTGTTGAACCCCGCATGGACCAGGACCGCGCTCCACAAGGTGCCGGTCCTTTCGTGTACTATGACAAGGACTATCGAAAGGATGAAAGTGTAGATGCCCTGCAGGAAATTGCCGTGGTAAAGGCCGAAGAGCAACGACACCACGATGCAGGAGATGAGCATTGCCCAGCGCCTTTTCAGCGGTATGGCGTCTCTTAAAAGATTGTACGCGACTCCCCTGAATATCAGTTCTTCCGCCAGTGGGGCGATCACGAAAGTGGCCAGATACGCGGCAATAACGCTGCCTCCCAGCACGGTCTGCACGCTCTCGTTGTTGGATTCGATCCAGGACTCCGGCAGCGGGAGGACGGCAATGAGATTGACCATCGCGATGTTGAAGCAGAGGCCGCTGAGGTAGCAGAACAGTATCATGGGCACGGCTCTGGACGTTGGCTGAGGCACTTCGAATATCTTTGCCAGATCCCACTTACCCTTTTTGTTGACCGCAAGTATGATGATGAACGAGAGCAGTATGAATACCAGGCCGCTGACAACCATTATCAGCGCCGCGTTCTGCATATATATCTCTACGGTCTTGTTGACCAGGTCCTGATACTCGAGAGGCGTCCCGGAGGCGCTGTTCACCGCCGATACGTATATGGAGATGAAAAACTGGAATACGAAACCGAAGGCCAGCTGGAAAAGCAGGTAGGCCACCATAAAGGCCGCGGACACGCCGATGGCTATGAGAAGTTTCTTAACTTTTTTGTTCATTCAGATCAAGCCTCGATGAAAAATACGAAACCGCGGTGCCGGCGGCGGCGCACAGTACCGCTATTATTATGCCCAAAACCGAAAACTTGATATTATATTGCCACAAATTTATGAGCAGCGCAAGCACCGAGCCGCAGAGCAGCCCCAGTATGCCGTAATACGTGCCCGTGGTGAACTTTTTGAACAGGAAGCTGATTATCTTGGCGATGGTGAAGATACCTGCCACGATGCCCAGGGCCAGCGGCAGTGCGCAGAGCGCGGCGCTCAGTACCGTGTGCATATTGCCGAAGGATACCAGCCCGGAAATTATCGCCAGCACGTCGTCGTAGATGCCGATGAGCATCATGACCAGGGAGCCGCTGACACCCGGGACCACCATTGCCCCGGCGCTTATGACGCCTCCGAAGAACAGTTTCATAATGTTTCCGATATTGAGTTCGGGCAATTCCGCCGCTGCGACCGATCCGGTGTCCCCCATAAAGAAGGTCTGTACCACCGCCAGCGTGACGACGGCAACGGCGCAAAGCGCGAAGGGCACCAGATATATCATCCGGAAGCCTTTGCCCGCAGTGTTTCTCGCCTTTTCCGCGTCAATACCGGTCTCGGCCGTCCCTGCTTCGCTCCTGCCCTTGCGGCTGCTGTCGTAGGCTTTTTTCAGGATGAGCGGCACGGAGCCCAGCACCAGGCCCGCAAAGAAAAGGCCCGTCTGGAGCGGGAAATTCACCAGCGCCGCCTTGATTATCTTGCTGAAGGCAATGATGCCCACCACCAGGCCCAGTCCCACGGGAACAAGGAATTTCAGGTTTTTGAGAAACTTTTTGAATAAGGTGTTGATGGCCTCGATCAGGGGGTCGAATATGCCGGTGACCACGGCGATGGTACCGCCGCTGACTCCGGGGATTATGTTGGCCACTCCGACCACGATGCCTTTTATAAACAGGATCAGGACGCCGATAAATCCCGATCTCTTTTTTCCGGCCTCCTGAGCCGGTCCATTCGAGTCGAGGGCGCCCTGCGCTTCCGTCATTTCATTGTTGTTGTCCGTACGGTCCATAAAAACACGCCTTTCGTGTCGAGCGCCGAGCGTTGTGGATCAAGAATTGAAAGATAAACAAACGGTCCTGCGGGAGTGATCAGTTGACGCCGGAGACCGCTCTTGCGGCTTCCTGGGCGAGATTGTCCGACACGCTCTGCTCAGTTTCGTTCTTGTCCTCGATCAGCTCGATCTTGGAAACGGAAACTTCGTAAGCCGTGCGTTCGGATATGGTCCCGTCAGGCATCTTTTTCTGGTACGCTCTGCTCTGCATCCTGCCTATCACCTTAACGTGATCTCCCACCTTGCGCTTCCCGCAGAAGCGGGCGTTCCTGCCCCAGCAGATGCAGGGCAGATAGTCGGATTTATTGTAAGACCTGTTCACGGCCAGCAGAAAATCGGATATTTCACGGTTGAACGGCGTGGTGCGGTAGACCGGAGGCTTGCATATGAAACCGTTCATCTCAACGGTGTCAACGTCGGTCTCGGGTATGGATACGGGGAAAGTTATATCTTGTACAAAGAGCGTAAGCGTGAGTTTGACCTGTCCTTCTCCCAGCACTGAATTGTAGGAGCGGAACTGCCCTTCAAGGCTTACGAAACGTCCCTTTTGTAATTCTTTAATATCAACGAGGCGGTCTGAGACGGTCACCGGTATCAGGTCAGAACTGTTGCTGAGCCTGCGGGTGCGGACAATGAATACGTAGAATCCTTCTCCGTACACCTCGTGGCTGAACACCGGTATACTGTCTATACAGCCGGTCAATTTCGCGATATTATTTTCACTTTGGTTGCCGGTCATATATTATACTCCCTTCGGTATTTTCCCGCTCAGGAAACCTGTGCAGAAAACAGCATTTTATATTATACTACAATAAAAGGCACGTTTTCAAGTTTGGAAATCGGAGCGGCGCCGGTGATATTCCGCTTTGCGGAGTGATATTCCCCGCTTTTAACTGCAAAACTCCAAAATTATTGCCAGTTATTGCCCGAAATTTGTCACAAAGTCCTTTTATAATACGATCGTGGCCGGGAGGAAACCGGGCCGCTTCGAATCAAAATAAACATTACATTGACCACAATAAAAGGAGACTGTCATTATGGATACTAACAACGATACCGGCGATATGAACTATACCGGAAATATAATCGGCGGCGATAACGGGAACGGCGTCGTCAACGGCATTGACAGCATTAACGAAGAGAATTACAGGCAGTACATGCCTCCAACGGAATCTGCTCAGGGATCTGCTGCGGAAGCCGCTGCCGGACCCGCTGCTGAGAGGCCTGCGGAAGGAGCTCCTGCGCAAAGCGTCATTCCCGGCACCTACGTCGTCACCGAAACCAGATACAACCACACAGACACATATACGGGCGGCGGAGACAGGTACCGGTATCCGGCCCAGGACATCACCAGAACCGGCGCCGCGTCCTCCGTTTCCACCGCTTCCGCAGCTTCCTCATCTTCCGCTGACAGCGGCAAGTCGAAAGAGTCCGGTTTCCGCATGAAGGTACCTACGCTCATACTGGTCTGCATCATCTGCAGCGTTCTGGGCGCCGCCGTCTGCCTGATGGGATACAGGCTGGTAAACAAAAACAACGGATCCTCCGGCACGGTGCTCAACAACACGGAAGCCACGGCAGGATCCAGCGGCAAGACCACGTCGTTGTCCGAAACATCCGGCGACGGGCAGCAGGTCAACATCACCGTTGACAGCACCGTGACCTCCCCTGCCACGGCGGTAGCTAAAAAAGTATTGCCCTCCATAGTAGGCATCAGGACCGAGGTCACTTCCACCTCTTCCTGGTACGGCACCAGCGTTTCCGCGGGAGAAGGATCGGGAGTCATATTCACTGCAGACGGATATATCATAACCAACTTCCACGTTGTCAGCAACGCGGTGACCACCACCGGAGAACCCAACCCCAACGCCTCCATAAGCGTATATCTCTACTCCGATCCCGAGACGCCCATCAAAGCCACTGTGATCGGTTACGACCAGGCCTCCGACCTGGCGGTGATCAAGATCGACAAGACGGGGCTTACGGCCATCGAGATAGGCGATTCCGACGCCGTTTCCGTAGGCGACACTGCCATTGCCATCGGCAATCCCGGCGGCCTCCAGTTTATGGGTTCCGTGAGCCAGGGCATCATCAGCGGCCTCAACCGTTCCATCCAGGTGGAATCTTCCTACAAGTCCCTTAAGCTCATCCAGACCGACGCCGCCATCAATCCCGGAAACTCCGGAGGCGCTCTTACGGATATCAACGGCAAGCTCATCGGCATCAACAGCGTCAAGATCTCCGTGGAAGGTTTCGAGGGCATGGGCTTCGCGATACCCGTCAACGACGTAGTGGACATCTGCACTGACATCATCAAGAACGGCAACACCAAGATGGCTTACCTGGGCATCGAGCTGAACACCCAGTACAGCGCCGAATACCTCCAGCGCCTGGGCTACCCCGGAGGTCTGCTGGTAAAATCGGTTGCCGCAGGCAGCCCCGCTGAAAAAGCAGGGATCGAGGAGGAAGACATCATAGTTTCCTTTAACGGCACGGAAGTTACGACTGCGGAGGAACTGGTCGCGCTGAAAAATCAGTGCAGCGCCGGGGACAAAGTCACGATCCGGATCTACCGGTTGACCAGCTCCAGGTTCGGCAGATGGACCGGCGAATATTACGACGTAGAAGTTACGCTGGGGTGACGTGCCGCAGCGGCGTCATTAGCGCAGCGTCATCATTAGTCCCGCAGGGACGGCAGCGGTGACAGATCAGACAAAAACACTTTTTCATAGATTCCCTTACTACAAAGAAATGATGTCGCTTTACTCAGCAATGAAGTAAGGCGGCATCGTTTCTTTATTAGCGAAGCGCCCTCATTTCGGCGCCGCAGTTTGCAAGCCGAACTTAGATCTCAGCCCTTCGAGGGAGTCCCATTCCACCCACGGTTCCCTTCTGAACCAGGTGAGCTGGCGCTTGGCGTAATTGCGGGTGTTCTTCTTTATCAGCTCCGTCGTTTCCTCTAAAGAGGCGCTGCCGTTGAAATACGGCCGGAACTCCTTGTAGCCTATTGCCTGGTATGCGGTCCTGCCGGGATCCATGGAGAAAACTCTCCTCACCTCGTCCTCAAGACCCGCCGAGATCATGGCGTCCACCCTGCGGTCGATGCGTTCGTACAGTTCTTTCCGGTCGACACTTATTCCGTATACCCTGTAACGCGCGAAAACGGGCCTTAAACGCGATCTCTCGTTCCGGGCGGATAAAGTTAACCCCGTGAGCCGCTTCATCTCTAAAGCCCTCACAACGCGCTTTAAATTGTTTTCGTGGATCTGGGCCGCGGCTTCCGGATCCTCCTCCGCCAGCATGGAATGAAGAAAATGATTGCCCCGCTCCTTCGCGATATTTGTGAGCTGCGCGGTCAGTTCAGGATCCGACTCCGTCTCGTCGAAAGAGATGTTGTTGACAAGGGCGCTGACGTATTGACCGGTGCCTCCCACGATCACGGGAATTTTGCTTCGGGAGGAGATATCGGTGATCCACTTTTTTGCGTCTTCGGCGTACTGCACTACGCTGTATTCTTCGGAAGGTTCAAGAAGATCTATTAAGTGATGTGGTATCCCCCTGGTCTCTTCGGCGGTGGGTTTGGCGGTGCCGACGTCCATATGCTTATATATCTGCATGGAATCGGCGGATATCACTTCTCCGCCCAGTTTCTCTGCCAGCTCGACCCCGAGAGAAGTCTTGCCGGAGGCAGTGGGACCGACGATGCAGACCACTTCCGGCAACGCGCGTTCTTCAGTTGGAGCGGCGTGGGTCAAAGGCATCTGCGGAACCTCTTTTCAAGTTCGTGGCTTGTGATCCTTACCACGATGGGCCTGCCGTGGGGACAGGTGGCGGAATTCTTCAGCGTCGCTAAAGATGCCAGCAGCCCTTTGATCTCCTGCGTCGAAAGCGCCTGGTTGGCCTTGACCGCCGCTTTGCATGCCATGGTGTCGACGGCCTCGGTCCTGAACACGTCTTTCGGGCTGCCTTTGGAAGACATTGCCGCCCGGATGCCGCTGAGCAGCAGGTCTTCGGGATCTGCCTCGGACAGGGAGGAAGGGATCGCCCTGACGGCCACCGTGTCCGGCCCGAAATCGTCTATCTCGAAGCCTATAGAGGTAAAGGCGTCGATATTGCCGTCCAGCCAGAGCTTTTCGGCGGCGCTCATGCGCACGGTGACAGGTATCAGCAGCGGGCTCACGGGCAATTTCGCGTCTGCCCTGTCAAGTGCTTCGCATATAGATTCGTATTTGATCCGTTCGTGGGCGGCGTGCTGGTCAATTATGACGAGCTCCCCGTCGTACTCCAGCAATATGTACGTCTTCAGGTATTGGCCGATTATCCTGCTGTTGAGAAAAACGTCTTTTTCGTTATAGGTGCCGCCGATCTGCTCCGAAGGCTCAACAGGAGTTGACGTAGTCACATGCGCGTCTGCGATACTCTGCGCGACGAACGGATCCGCCGCAACCGGCTTCGTCATTTCATGCTCGGAAGGCTTGGTCTCAGGCGTTCCCTGCTCCGCCTTTTCGGGCCCCAGGAAAGGCGCGGTCTTCTCCTCCGCCACCGCAGGCATATCCGTTTTTTTCGTTTGTTCAAAAGCGGTCCGGTTTTCGGGCTGCAGAGCAGGCCGGGGCGGATTTTCAGAGGCAAGATCGAGGGTCAAAACCTGATTTTCCGCCTTTTCAGCCGGGGATTTCCACATATTTCTGGAGTTTTCCACAGGTTTTTCCACAGTTGAAACACCGCCGGATGGAAAATCGTAACTTCTCGGAGGAAGATTCTGCGCCGGAGCTTTTGCCGGTTCCTGAGCGGTCCTGTTTTCGGAAAGCAGCGCGTTGGAAAGGGCCGAATAGACGGTGCTGAAAACGGATCGCTCAGATGCGAAACGCACCTCAGTCTTGGCGGGATGAACGTTGACGTCCAGCTTCGATACGGGCACGTTGACGGACAGTACGCACATAGGGAACTGGTGCTTCATCGTCACCGTTTTGTACGCCTCGTCCACGGCGGAAGAGATCACGCGGCTCTTCACAGCACGGCCGTTGACGAAAAAGTATTGACGGGCGCGGGTGCCGAAAATATTGCCTCTGACGCCGGTAAAGCCGGTGACCGTATTCTCCCCGTCCGTGTAATAAACCTTAAGAAGGTCCTTGGATCCTTCCTTGCCGAAAATGCTGTACAGCGCCGCTTCCAGGCCGCTTCCGGGAGTCCTCAAGATCTCCTGGCCGTTGGAGATGAGCCTGAACGCCACGTCCGGATTCGCCAGGGCAAGCTTCTCCAGCGTTTCCGCCACGTATCCTGCCTCGGTCTGGTCTTTTTTCAGGAATTTATACCTGGCCGGCACGTTGAAGAACAGGTCTTTTACAGTGAGCACGGTTCCTTTGGGGCTGCCTCTGCGGGAGCATTCCAGCAGATCTCCTCCCCTGATCCTGACGTACACACCCTGGTCTTCCTTTTCGGTCCGGGACAACAGTTCCACGTCCGCTACCGAGGCAATGGAGGCCAGCGCCTCTCCCCTGAACCCCAGCGTAGAAACGGTGGCAAGATCGTCGCCGGAGTGGATCTTGCTGGTGGCGTGCTTGTCGAAAGCGATAACGGCGTCGTCCGGGTCAAAGCCGGAGCCGTTGTCCGTCACCCGGATATATTTAATGCCGCCGTTCCTGATCTCCACCACCACGGAAGTCGCCCCCGCGTCAATGGAGTTCTCTACCGTTTCTTTAACCACCGAAGCCGGTCTCTCTATGACCTCTCCCGCCGCTATCTGCGAAGCGGTAAGTTCGTCAAGTACGATTATCTTGCCCATATTTTTTCTCCGTTCAGTCTTTTTTCTTCTTTTTCGCCACTATTATCGCGGCAGCGGCTGCGCCGGCTGCGGCAGCTATGGCTATACCCGCGATCACTGCTGATTTGATCGCTCCTTTCGACCTGTCACCGGATACGTATTCCGTGTCGTCGTTATGGTCAGGCACATCCGACGGAGCCACCGTGGGTACCGGCGTGTCGTCGAACCCGGACAAAGGATTATCTTCGATCTCGAACTTGTAATCCGCAGTTGTCTGCGCGGAAGTCTCCTTCTGAGGAAGTTTCAGCCCCACGCTCTCCAGCATCTTTTTCATTGCCGCGTCCAACTGAGACTGGGTGGCAAGTTCGTTGGAAAGCATTGTCCGGACGTCCTTGTAAAGTTCGCTTTCGCTGCTGCCTCCCGCGGCGATATAATCGTCCATCAGTTTCTGCGCTTCCGCTTCGTCTTTATAAGGTGTTCCCTTTACGCCGATCTCCGACAGCTGGAGCATGTATCCGTCCGCCTCCGTGCGTGTAAGTTTTGTGGCGATAAACATCAGATACCGTCCCAAAACGGGCGTTTCCGGCGTCACGACGTATGAATCGGAAGGCTTTTTGCTGTTCTTCTGGGAATCCACCACGGTCCAGGAACTCTGGTCAACGGACAGCCTTATCTCGAAATCTTTCGGCCAGCATCCGAGGGGCGTCACTTCGATGTTGCTTATGTTGAATACGTCGCCAAGGTCGATTATGGCATATTCGGTGCAGTCCGCCGAATCCATATGTATCTTAACGTTGGACGTCCAGCCCCTGTCGTATCTGCCGTCAACCAGGAAATCGGGCCACCAGCCCCAGCTCTTGTAGCTGCCGTCTGCGGGATAAGTAGAGACCTGGACTTTCCTGTTCTTGGCAATATTGGAATCGGCCTTGTAGGTCACCACTTCGGAGCCTCTCTCCACGCTGCCGAAATCCGCCACAGAGCCGGGTTCTCCCACGCCTCCGTCGTCGTTGTACACTTCGATCTCTGCCAGCTGGACTTTTTTGCCGTTGAACTTGCTGATGATGACCCGGACGTACCTGGCCCTGACCATGTCGAAACGGATGGAGGGCACTGCGCAGCCTTCGGTCTTGAAGCCGGTGGCGGTGGCCAGTTTATACCAGTTTTCGCCGTCTTCGGAGATGGAGATCACGAAGTCGGAAGGCATATATTCGCCGTAATCGAACCTGTCGCCTGCGGGATAGAGGTCGATGCGGTTGAATGCCACCGACTGTCCCAGGTCGATCTTGATAACGGCGGTCTCGGCATTGTCCGCAGCCTGCCAGCCGTTGGAGACGCCTGCAGAAAACCGCTTGCCGTCGTTCAGATAGCTCATATACCAGCCGTCGGAGCCCCGGGAAGTGTCGCAATAGATCTGGGCGTGAAGGGCAATGTTTTCGTTGACCGCGGGATTCCACACTCTCTTCGCGCTGAAATCGTACCCCTCGGGCAATATGAACAGCCGCGCCGCACCCGCGTCCAGTTCCAGCGTGACAACGTTGCCGTCGCCTATCTCCTGGCCGTACACCTTCCCGTCTTTCTCTGAAATGTATTCCAGCGTTTTTATCTCGTCGTCGAATTTGATCTTGAACGTCCTGGCGGCGGAGAAGTTGTTGTTGACAACCATACAGTAGTTGCGGCCCGTCTCCTTATGCTTGAGATATGCCACCGTAAAGTCTGATTTGTCCGCGCGCTGCACGAAAAAGTCTTCCGGGATCTTTTCCATGGCGTTCTGGCCGTTGGCGCTCTGGTATACTTCCAGGCTGTCACATTTCACCAGCGTGGTCCCCAGCATCTTTACTTCTTTGTTCAGGCGGCAGATGAATTCGTATTTGGGATTAGGTATCCCGTCGTAGCTGATAATACCGTCTTCGAAGGGCTCGGAGCGGTTGTAGGGCGTGAACCAGGTGAAATACGAAAGCTGCTTTATGCCGAAGGCCAGCGCCATATTGATCTCGTAGCGCGTCTCGGATTCGGTGGGAGAACGGAACGCCACGCTCTGGGTGACGGACTGGATGTAGGTGCCGGTCTTCACGTCGTTGGCCAGGCCCACTTCTCTAACCGCGTTGAGGTTGGTCAGGAAGCCGGTGCGGTTCATGGATCCTTTTTCCAGGCCGAAGGGATAGAGGTCGTACATCAGGTAGTCCTGCTTGTAGCCCGTCTGCTCGCAGAGCTTGACCCAGTCGTTCATCTGGGCTTTATACGTCTCGACGGAGCCGTAGGAGCCGTAAGGGAGGAAATTCAGGTGCATATACGAGTTGGGATCCGCGGTCTTGAGGATCCTGTAGGCGTTGATGAAAACGTTGGGATTGTAGGGTTCGTCAAGCATGTAATAGCCGTTGGCGGCGGGCACGTTCCTGTACTCCTCCACCACCTTTTTGATACTCTTCTCGCTCATGTTGAGCAGGCTGCCTCCCAGCCTGCCGTCTCCCACGGTCATCCTGATGCCATATTTGTAGCACAGTTCCAGCATCTGGAGCTGGACCTCTTTCGCGCCGAGATTGTCGCCGGAACCCATCACGTAGGTGATCCCCGCGTCCGCCATATATTTATACTGCTCGTCGTTGATATATCCCTGCGTGGGAGGCCAGAAGACGGAGATCATGATCTCGTCGTCGAAACTGTATTCCTTTTCCACCACGTAGACCTTGCACACCGCGGTGGAGCCGCCGTATTTAGCCGTGATCTCAGCCGTTCCGGGGGCAATGCCTTTCACGCCGCCTTCTTTATCCACCGTCACGACTTTATCGTCGGAGGAGCTGAACGAAGCGTCGTCCTTTCCGGTGCCGGACAATACCAGCTTGTCCGTTTCTCCTACGTACAGTTCCAACGCAGCTCTTACCATCTTAAGTTCACTTCCCGCTTCTACTTTACTTCCGGCGCCGCCGAACGCGGCGAAAAGCCCCAGCGCCAGCGCGGCTGCCAGGACGATCAAAAACGTTCTCACAGAACCTTTCAAGACAGATCACCTCAGCTAAATATCTTATATCCCTGTTCCTTTGTTCTCCGGTCAGTCCGCCCGCTCATCCGTTCAGGACGCGGACGCTGACGATGGCGCCAATATTGTCCAGCGCGCTTTCGGAGACCTGTTTTCCGCTGCCGGGAGCCTGTATGACCCGGTCGGAGCCGTCGGGTCCCGGAAGATAGAATTTTACATGTCCCTTGTTATATATTGCCACGGGGACGCTCTGCCCCTGTGAACGTATCGATTCGGCTATCTCCGCTTCAGTTCTGCCCGTCAGGTCGATTCCAGTTCCCACGGTATTCTGCTGGTCCTTCGTGTCCCTGGGCAGCAAAAATCCGAAGGACCGCATCACGGAAGCCACATAGGAGGAGCAGTCGACGCCTCCCTTAATGCCTCCCCAGGCGTAGTCAGTGCCCAGGTATTTGAACGCCTGAGCCACGAAATTGGCGTAGGTGTACGCCAGATATCCTTTGTGTACGCAGTTGGCCGGCAGAGTCTTTCTGACGGCTTCCAGAGCCCCGTTTTCACCTCTTGCGGGAACGTCAATTTCATATGCCGTCCCGTCTGCGGAGATCCCCGCCAGCGGCAGCTTCACGCCCATATCCGCCTGCACGCCGTCAATATCCAGCCTTGCTTCCGTTACCACCGCGAACTCTGCGGGATCCGCGAACGCCAGCCACGCTTCCCTGCTCTCCGATACGGCAACGTCCTCCGCTTTCACCCATCCGGAATACCAGTAGGACTGCACGAACAGGAACGCCCCGTCGGAACTTTCCCGCATTATCCACACGGGCATTCCCAGGTACAGTTCCGTATCCTGTATCAGGTCTACGTGGGTACCGGGGCCGGAATGGAACTCTCCGTCCGTAGGAAACCGCTTCAGATCGGTCCTGTTCACCACGATTCCGGGTTTCACAGGCTGGGAAGCCGGTATCCCCTCCAGGTTCCGGTTGGCCAGGATGGCTTCCAGTTCTTCGTCGGTATATTCTCTTCCCCCGGCGTCATAAAGGGGCTTCGAAGGCAGTTTCGCCGCTGCCAGCATTTCAGCCAATGTTTCGCCTGCAAACGTATCCGGGAAGATCAGCACGTCTGTAATGGCATCGCTCTCAGCCGCCATTCTGCGGTTGGCGTCCTCGATCTGAGGCGCGGTCAATATCTCTGCTTCCGGCGCCGCCAGCGCGCCGATCACCGCGGCCGCGCGCTCGTTGCCGGTGCCTATATTATATTCGTTTTCAGGCCATACGGGAGTCACGGCAGCCTCCGGTGAAGGGGTGGTTTCTGGCGTCAATAAAGGTTCTAAGGTCGCGGTGGCTGCCGGTTCCGTCCCGGCGGTCTCCGGTACATCGAGAGTGGCTTCCGGCCCCTCGGTAGAACTTGAGAGCGATCCGGGCGACGGCGTTTCTGAGGCGGGAACGGACGGAAAAACGCCGCAGCCCCAGGACAGCGCCGCAAAAAGCAGAGCGAGAACCGTCAACGAGATCGCGGCGTATATTTCCTTTCTTGTCCCCGGGTGTTTCATCAAAGCTTCCCTGTTTAAGCCATTGACCGTTCCTGGCGTCCCCTTCGTCTTCAGCTGATCTTCGCTCCTGCGGGAATGTCTCCGTCCACCGTAACCAGGACAAGTTTCTTGCCCTTGGTCGCGGCCAGGATCATGCCCTGGGACTCGATGCCCCGAAGGACCGCGGGCTGCAGGTTCGTTATTAGTATCACTTTTTTGCCTTTCATTTCTTCGGGAGCGTACTGCTTCGCGATGCCGGATACGACCTGCCTCTTTTCCGTTCCCGTGTCGAGAATGAGTTTCAGCAATTTGTCGCTGTCGGCGACTTTTTCGGCTTCCAGCACGCAGGCCACCTTCATCTCGACTTTTGCAAAATCGTCTATGGTGATGAGATTCGCCCCTTCGCCTTCGGCTTCGGCGGCTTTTCCTGCGTTCGCAGCGTTTCCGGCTTTATTGTCGCCGGCTTTCGCGGCGGCAGCCCCGGCCTCGGCCCTGGCCCCGGCGTTGAGCTTTTCCAGTTCTTCAAGCTCTTTTGCGGCGTCGATCCTGGGGAACAGCGCGTTGCCCTTCTCTACCGCGGTGCCGTCCGGATACACGCCCCATTCAGCGGCGGTCTCCCACCGGGTCAGTTCGGGCTTTCCGGCTATGCCCAGCTGCTGCCTGATCTTGGCCGGTGTCTCGGGCATAAACGGCTCGATCAATATGGATATTGCCCTGATGCCTTCCAGCAGCGTATACATCACGCCGGCGAGCCGCTCTTTGGAGGCCGCGTCGGTGTCGATCGTTTTGGCCAGCACCCAGGGGGCCGTTTCGTCGATAAACTTGTTCAGCCTCGACACGCCGCGCCAGATCTCCACCAGCGCGGAGGGGAACTGAAGGGCGTCCATCTGGACCTGAACGTTGTCGTAGATCTCTTTGAAAAGGGCTTTGATCTCGTTGTCCCCGTCCTCGAAGCGTTTGGCTTCGGGCTGGACGCCGCCGAAATATTTAAGTTGCATCGAAACGGTGCGGGACACCAGGTTGCCCAGGTCGTTGGCCAGGTCGGAATTGATCCTGCCGATCAGCGCCTCGTTGGTGAATATGCCGTCGGAACCGAAGGGCACTTCCCTGAGCAGGAAATACCTGATGGCATCGCAGCCGTATTTGGCGCAGAGGATGCGCGGATCGACTACGTTGCCCTTGGATTTGGACATCTTGCCGCCGTCGATGAGCAGCCAGCCGTGGCCGTACACCTGCTCGGGAAGAGGCAGATCCAGGGCCATCAGGATGGCGGGCCAGATTATGGTGTGGAAGCGGACGATCTCCTTGCCCACAAGATGTACCTGCGCGGGCCAGTATTTTTTGAACCGGCTGTCGTCGCCGCTGCCGTAACCGAGGGCGGTGATATAGTTGGACAACGCGTCTACCCATACGTAGACCACGTGTTTTTTGTCGAAGGTGACTGGAATGCCCCAGTCGAAGGAGGTCCTGGAGACGCACAGATCTTCAAGGCCGGGACGCAGGAAGTTGTTCAGCATCTCGTTCTTTCTGGATACGGGCTGGATAAAGTCGGGATGGCTCTCGATGTAGTCGATGATGCGCTGCTGGTACTTGGAAAGCCGGAAGAAATAGCTTTCTTCGCGGGTGCGCTCCACGGCCCTGCCGCAGTCCGGACATTTTCCGTCGACCAGCTGGGTCTCGGTCCAGAATGATTCGCAGGGAGTGCAGTACCATCCTTCGTATTCGCTCTTGTATATGTCGCCCTGGTCGTAAAGCTGCTTGAATATCTTCTGAACGGCCTTTACGTGGAAATCGTCGGTGGTGCGGATGAACTGATCGTTGGTGACGTTCATCAGCTTCCAGAGGTCCTTGGTATTGGCCACGATCTCGTCAACGTACTCTTTAGGCGTCACGCCTTTTTCGGCGGCTTTGCGCTGGATCTTCTGGCCGTGCTCGTCGGTGCCGGTGAGGAACATGACGTCGTAGCCTTTAAGGCGGCGGTAGCGCGCTTCGGCGTCTGCGGCAACGGTGGTGTAGGAGTGACCGATATGCATGTTGCCGCTGGGATAATATATGGGCGTGGTGATGTAGTACGTCTTTTTTTCTTCGTTTTTTAATGCTTTTTCGTTCATGGGTCAAGCCGCCTCCCGGCCTTGGAAATATTGCCGCGAAGCAGGCGAAAACGAGCTGTCCCGGCGTGGCGGATTATACATCATTCCGGGGAAAAACTCAAGCCCGGCCGGGAAAGCGCGAGCTTGATAAAACAGTATTTCACATCACGGCGAGCGGCGCTGAAGTTGAACAACGCGTGCGTTTCATATGATGCAGTCAACGGCAAGGGTGCTTGCTTCACCCATGACGTCTACCCTTCGGGTAAAATAACCTTTAACCTGGTATGTCAAACACTTTGTCAGGGTACAGTTTAAAGCAGAAGCCAAACACTTCTTCTCCCATCGTCACGCTGTCGGTAAGCACGATCTCCTCGAGCCCGGTGCAAAGGTAAAACGCTCTGTCCCCGACTGCAGTTGCCTCAAGCCGTACGTTGTCCAGATCGGCGCAGCCCAAAAAACATTCTGCCGGGATCGATCTTGGCTGCCCTTTGATATCGATGCTTTTTATGCGGTCGCAATTCATAAACGCGCGTTCTCCGAGAACCGAAACCGTAGAAGGTATCGTAACGTTTGTCAGAGAACAACAACTTCTGAAAGCACTGTCACCAATTATTTCCAGCCCTTCCGGCAGATCGATCTCTATTATTCCCATGCACGAAGCAAACGCATATTCCCCTATTTTTTTTATGTTCTTTGACATTGTCACCGAACTGATCTTGTCACATCCTGCGAAGCAAAGATCGCCGATCTCTTCAACGTTGTCGGGTATAACGATGTCTGCAGAAAAACGACCTTCCCGGAAAAGCCCTTTACCCAGCTTTTTAATACTGTCCGAAAATGTGATCTTAATGTTTTGCCCCTCTAATCCGTAAAACAGATACGGCGGCAATTCAACGACGCTGTTTCCGATCACTATTTCTTTTATATTTTTCATACCTAAGCAGATAGATCCACTGTCCAAAGGCATAGAAGGAACAGGGTCAACAACGCAGTACAGAGCATTATATTCTATCTTTGACACCGAACTGCAGCCATAAAATGCGCTTTGACCAATATGCTCAGTCTTTTCTGAAACGGAAATGCTTTCTATGCCCGAGCAACCGTAAAAGGCTTTCTCTCCAATATCGACCGCGGAAGAGAAGGAACTGAAATCTTTTAAAGAAATGCAGCCGCTAAAACTTTCATTTCCTATAATATTGACTCCGTTTGTGAAAACGACCTCTTCAAGTCCTGACATATCTTTAAAACAGCCGTCAGGCACGTCCATATCCAACGTTATGGTGATTTTAGATATTCCATTTGTCAGTTGCTGGCCTTCAACAGAATTTGCTCCTAAAACCGCAACCTCCTGGCAATGAGGCATAGATAGTTCCTTAAGCCCTGTCAGACCGCTTAAACTTCCTTTTTGTAAATAAGCATCTCCGCTCACAGCGACAGATATGACGTTTCCTGCCGCAGGATGTTTTTTGAACGCGTTCTTGTTTATCTGGATAACTTCTACTCCGTCTATAACATCCGGTACGGTGATCGACGTACTGTCGCCAAGGTAACCGGTGATTTCCATACCGTGTTCATTTTTTGTATATTGCCACTCGGAAACCGTTTGATCATCCGACGGCTCAATTACGTTTGTACTTTCTGGCTTTTCGCCTGTTATTTCCGGACAATAAGTGGGCAAAAAGGCTCCTTCCGTCGAAGCGTTATCCTCTGAGTGTTTATGGCAGGCGGTCAATCCGGTTATATTGATCAAAAGGATCGTCACGATGAGAAGCGCAAAGAAACGGTTAGGCTTTTTTCGCTTTGATTGCCATACCGTATATGAGAAAAGCAAAAGAAAACCGACAAGCAACGTGATATTGCCGCCGATCCGGAATGAGTTCAAAGTGTATTCTTCTGTCCTTGTATCTTCGCTACCGGAAGCTTCTGAATATCCTTCATTAAGGCTGGTCTCGCCCGTTGGTTCATCGGCATTTATCAGTGCAGGAACCAGTCGCTCGAAAAGGGCGATTTTTGTTTCAAAAGAAGTAAACAGCCATTTCCCTTCTTTTTTTTCATAAACGTAATCGAATGAATTATGTCCATAATCTTCAAAATCGATTTCCATATGACATATTATTTTATCTTCTGAAAAAAGCGGGAAAGAGTAATCGGTCTCCCAGGCACGATAGTCATACTGCCTGCCGGAACTATAAATCCAGTATACCTGATCCTCGTCCCAGTTAAATTCCACCGCGCCGTTTTGAAGGGATCCAATAACTTCTTCGGTAAAATACTGTTCCAGGAAATGATAGAACGCCGTCGCTCTGCTGAGCCCGCCGGTCATTCTGATCTTCTTCCCCTCAGGAACGATATATGGAGCCACAAGATAATCGGTAAACACGCTTAGAGGAGACCGGTCTGCCCCAAAATTATGTTCCGGTCTGGTGAACAAAATAGCTGCCGCCTGCGCTTTATCAAGCTCTACTAAAAACGACTCTTCTGTCAAGGACACCTCCTCTACAGCACAAACGTTAAGAGAGGAGTAGAGAAAAACGATTAGAATAAGCAACGCAAAGATAAACCGTTTCATTATGTCGTCCCTCCAAAAGTCATGATTGGTATGTAACTGTCCTGATCAGTATAGAATAATGCCACACTTCAAAAAGATCAGATACAGGTAAATCAAGAACAGCTGGCGATTGACCATAGCCATTGGGAGTTGGCTCTAATTCAGACGAAGCATTATAATGCGGATCAAACACAACGATTCTACCATCACCTTGAGCATCTCTGTATGCCCCGGCAATAAGAAGATAGTGACCTTCTGCAGCTTTGTATACAAAAGAACTTGCAGGATAATGGTTATTGTCAATGAGTATATCTATTATAAGCGGTTTTCCGATATCAATATTAGCTTCAATGATGTTGAATAGGTCTTCAGGCGTATTGCTAACAGTTGGGCCGCCTTCATAGATCCAATATCTATAACTATAGTTACTTATTTCATGTCCTTCACCAACTCCATAATAATACTGAACAAAGCCAAGAAGCCCATAAATAACTCGTTGATATTGATCGGTTTCTGGGTTTGGTCCTTCGCCGGGCCCCAGCAAAGCACCCGCTGAAGCATATATACCAGATTCGCCATACCCAGATGTATCAATGCCAAGCCAATTTAGCAACATCACAGAAGCGGCTGCGCCGCAAGTGTTACCAGATTCCTGCTCGTGATATGGTATTCCAAGACAATACAAAGATAAATTCCATAATACTCCTGTTCCGGATGTATATGATTGCATAGTTACGTACTGTGCTGTATGGTTGTCATTTTCAATTACGCTCAAATGATTAAAAAAGTAATGTGTTATCAGGTATTTTTCACCAGTTTTTATAATAAACCATCTTGTGGTATAATCAATGGTATCATCATTTGCGACGAACTGAAGTGTAGTTGCATTTGCACATTTTAAATAATAGTTGTCGCTTATTCTTTGAATAGTATAACCATATCCGGTATAGGTCAATTTGAAGAGTTGACTCGGATTTTGCATATATGATTTATAGTTGTATATGCTTACTGGATAATTAAGAACTTCAGAAACACTTTCGTTTGTCAAAGACATAGATACACCGTTCGACGAAGTCAACGAAAAATCAGATACAGTATTTGGCCCGGCAGTACATGAAGAAAGCCTATAAATCCCGCCCGATATAATTCCTTCTGCCTCATCATCAGTATATGAAAGCGTTATTCTCGGCATATGTGAAGCGTTTGCTGTATTTGCTCCATAAAAAGTTATTGACGCGGTTTCGGTTGAAAGTTTTAAAAGGATTCCTTTATTCTGGGAATAATTTGTGTATCTTAAAACATCACGAATTGGAATGGAAGTAAATCCGTTTGCTGTAGCTCCATTATAAAGCAAAGTCTTTCCGTTGCTGTAATAGGTATTTCCATTATAGTAGTACTGATTATTATAATACTGACTGTAGATATTACTGTACTGCGTAGCGGTATATGCAACACCCTGCGTCCATTCATACATCTCGGGATATGCCTCTAAATAAATACCCGAACCGCCTGTATATGCCTGATATCTGCAAAGGTCTAAAGTAATACTTGAACAATGAGGAGCTAATTCCTCAAAAATATCATTCAATCCCGGAAACTTGATTACGGTTCTTCGAAAACTCGTTTGGTTATACTTCCCAACAGATAAAGTCGAATTCTGAGTTAAAGTCCCTCCGCTGGAGCAATTTGAGAAATATAACGTCGAGGCAGAATAAAAAGAGTTGTTATAATAATCAGATCCTCCAAAAAGGAAAAGAACTGGGTCAATCGAAACAGGATATGTTGTTTCCGGGTCATCCATAAACACTGTTGGTAGAATAACTGATAGAACATATTCTGAAGGCCTTTCAGTCTCGCTGCATTTGATTGTCCCGGTTGTATTTAAACCTCTGCTGTCTTCGATCAATACAGATCCTATATTCCCCACAACACTATTGCCAGAAGTAATAGTACCTTCCCCATCTATCGTTAATCCATATGCGTTTATTTTATACTCAAAAATATAATCTGTACCTGGTTCATTTAAAACAACAACGTCTTTTACACCATTGAATGTTGCCTCGTATTCTATAGATATGTCCCTGCCGATTTCGTTATAAATTACTTTGTTATCTTTTAGTTCCGCAACAGCATTTTTAATAAATTCAGGCGTTATTGTAAGTTTATAATCATCATACGTTGTAGTTACGCCTTTTTTTATGTCTTCTGGGAAAAATGACAATATGTCGTTGTAAACAGTCTCATATTTGAAATCTGAAGATTTGCTGTCATAGATCTTGTTGCTTTTGTCTCTTAGATTTCCTTCAATGTCAATATACTTAACATCAACCGGATACAGAATTCCAAGTAGTTCACCGTCTGTCTTTTTATACAATATAAAATTTTTAGGATCGTCCGCTCCATCCAATCGTTTTTCCAATACTGTTCCATCCATACTTAGATTAACTTCAGGGATAAGCGCAAGGCAATTGTTACTATCCGCCTTAATGTGTGTTTTGTTCGCTATTATTGTAATTAATAAACATGTCGTCAAAACAAAAAAAAGCGCAATTAATAATGTTGTTTTTTTCATTTAAATACCTCCTTGTCCCACATTGCCTTTACCCAATCTTGTTATCAACACCATTTGGCGTTCCCGTATCAAAATTAGCAAGACCGTTGATCCCAGATGAAGAAATAATCTCAAGTGCCTTCAGTATTTCATCAACTGATTCACGGCACCCGCCTTGTATCCATTCTCTGTATACTGAGATCCTTCCTGCAACCGTATACGTATAATAGACTTTTGCCTGAAAGGGGGTAAGCAAATTGTTCTTGTCCGCTGTTTCTATTAGTTCAGCGCATATCTCATTCTTAATTTTAATCAAAAAAGACATTCTTTGATTGATGCCGGCTAATTTTGTATAATAATCTATGTCCCTTTTGATCTCGGAATTCAGCAATTCAAGAAGCCTTCTGCGCCCGTGCAGATTATCGCTTAAGTCGCTTTGTCGTATAATATTTTTAAGTTTTGATAAAACGTCCTCTTCAATAGCATCTTGTACAGCTTCAACGTTTTTAAAGTGCCTATAAAAAGTCGATTTATGAATATTCGCTTTTTCGAATAGATCTTTCATAAAAAAAGGAGCGCCTTCCTTTTCTGAGAGCAATTCAACGTACGCTTTACATATATTCTCTATCATATGCATTGAACGAGGATCTTTTTTTCCAACAGACATAATATGGCCCTTTCTCCAACGTTGCGACTACTGCGTTGGGCACGCTGACGTATTTCGCTTTAAAAATCTATTAAAAATTGTAAAAACCAAACCGCCATTTAAAATTATAACTGATTGTTTTATTAAAATCTACAACCTAAAATGGGAAAACAGTCGCATCATTATAGTCTTCTTTGCCGTTTTTACTGTCTGATTGCGTAAAGCTCTCAAAAACTTCTGAAAACAAGCGGCTCCAGGCCCGAAGGATCCTGGACCCGGCATGCACTTTCCCGGCAGATCCCTTCGTCCCTGTGCCAGCTTCCTGCCTCCCGGCGGTCTTGAAAAACCGGGCCGCGGGTGTTAATATTGCACTTGTTTTCTGCGGCGGACGAAACGGCGCAAAAAAGCGGAAACAAATTATGTGAACGAGGGGTTTGCGGCAATGAAACTGACTTTCTTAGGCACCGGCGCGGCCGACTGGGATATAAACGCATACAGGCAGGGAGAAGAATTCCGCCGCTTTTCATCGGCGCTGGTCAACGACGATCTGCTGATCGATCCGGGACCCCATATCTTCCATTTCGCAGACCGTTCCGGACAGCCGGAGCTCCTCAAAAACGTAAAGAATATCATCGTCACCCACACCCACGCGGACCATTTCTGCGAAGAGACCGTCAGGAAACTGTGCGTTGACGGAGACGCGGCGCTCTGGGGCGACCGGGCATGCATTCACAAACTCGAAAGAGTGCTGGGAAAAGATATTGCCGCGAAAGTGGATTTCAGGGAAACGGCGTTGTCCCTGAACGGCCCGGCGGATATAGGCGGATACGAGATCTGGTCCCTGAGGTCCAACCACCAGACGGAAGATATAAGCGAAACCACCAGGCTGTATCTCATCCGGGAGACATGCGGATCCGGCGGTACCGGGCGTATGCTCTATTACGGCTGCGACAGCGCCTGGATCCCCACGGAGAGCTGGAACGTGATCAAAGACAAACCGGTCGACGCCATGGTCCTTGAACTGACCTGCGGCACTGCCGCTCCCAACGACTGGCGCATTTTCGAGCACAACACGCTGGAAATGCTGGAACTGATGCTGAAGACCTTCAGAAAGTACGGTTATTTCTCTAAAGACGTTAAATATTATACTTCCCATATGGCCAGAACGCTGCACACGGGCCACGCGGAACTGGCGAAGACGCTGGAGGGACTTGGCGTGACTCCGGCGTACGACGGGATGGTGATCGATATATGAAAAAGCTGCAAAAAAATACTGTCATCAATATGCACACCCATATCTTTCCCGGCAAGATCGAGGAAAAAGCCGTGGATGCCATCGGTCAGTTCTACGGCATACCCATGCAGAATAAAGGCACTTCAGAATATCTGCTTTCGGACGGGGCGAAGATCGGGGTCACCAAATATCTCGTCTGCTCCACCGCCACCACCGCCCATCAGGTGGAATCCATCAATAATTTCGTGTCGAGGGAAGTCCTGGCCCATCCGGAATTCATCGGCTTCGGCTCCATCCATCCCGACTATGAAAATATTGCCGCGGAAATAGACCGGATGGTCTCGCTGGGGCTGAAAGGCATCAAACTGCACCCGGATTTTCAGAAGTTCAACATCGACGACGAGAGCGCATTCCCTATCTACGAAGCCGCGGAAGGCAGGCTTCCCATACTGTTCCACACCGGCGACGACAGGTACGATTTTTCCGATCCGCGGCGTCTGAACCGGGTGCTGGAAAAGTTCCCTAAACTGGTGGCCATTGCCGCCCATCTCGGCGGGTACAGGGACTGGGAGGCGGCCCGGGTCAATTACGGCCACCCGCGAGTGTATATCGACACTTCCAGTTCGCTGATGTTCGTTCCCCCTGAGGAAGCGGTCAATATCATCCGCGCCCACGGCGTCTCTCACACGTTTTTCGGCACAGACTCTCCTATGTGGAACCACACCGACGAGTTCGCCCGTTTCAACGCGCTGGAACTCACCGCGGAAGAGCGGTCGATGATACTTTACAAAAACGCAGCGGATTTCTTTAAGTCTTTCGGAATGGAAATTTAACGGGACGCAAAAGACGCAAACAACGCGAAATCGCAAAAGACGCAAAAGACGTTTAAAGGGGCTCCGCTTTCCCGGAGCCCCTCAAAATTATTATTCGAAAAAGCCTCGCCGCCGCCTCAAAGAGACGCTCAGCAGGACCCCGATGCAGATGTAGTTCGTGATCATGGCGCTGCCTCCCTTGCTGACGAAAGGAAGCGGCAGTCCGGTTATGGGCATTATGCCCAGGTTCATGCCAATATTCTCGAAAATGTTGAACAGAAACATTGCCAGGATCCCGGCGGCAACGCATTTTCCGAACATATCCCGGGCCCTGGACGAGATGTAGCACATCCGGATCAACAGCACCGCGAAAAGGATCACCAGCAGCGCCGCCACAATGAATCCGCCTTCTTCGCCGATCACCGCGAAGATGGAGTCGGACATCTTGACGAATATCTTTTTGCCGCCGTTCATTGCCCCCTGGCCCAGGCCCTGGCCCGTGAGGCCGCCGGAGCCGATGGCCGTCTGGGAGCGGGTCAGCTGGAGAGAATAGTCGGGATATTTGTCCGGGTAAAGGAAGGAAAACAGCCTTGCCCGGCGTGTGTCGTTGAAATAAAATTTCCACAGGAAAGGCACGGTGGCCGCGCCAAGCGCCAGCGCGGACGATATATACCAGAATTTAGCCTTGCCCACGAACAGCACCATAAAGAAGGCGAAGGTCAATACCATCGCCTGGCCTATGTCTTTCTGCAGCACTATGAGGCCCAGAGGCACCAGGAACGAGAAAGTGACGATCAATACTTCCTTGAGGCCGAAGCCTTCTTCAGCCGCTTTTTCCAGCTGGATCGCTATCACCAGCACCATCGCCAGCTTCATCAGTTCCGAAGGCTGGTAGGTGAAACTTCCGATGCCTATCCAGGCGCGGCTGCCGTAATCCTCTATGCCCAGGGGCGTGAAAACGCTGAGCATAAGAAGGACGTTGACGGCGTAGAAGGGCCAGGTTATTTTTTTCAGCAGGTTGTAGTCGAAAAATGCGAGTATGAGGGCGGCAATGACTCCGATGACCAGCCCGACTATCTGGGAGCGCATGGCGGAGCTGCCTCCGTCGTCGTACATGTTGCTCATGGCGCTGCCCAGGAAAATGAGCCCGATCACGGTTATGGCCAGGACGACGGCCAGCAGGAAATAGTCGAACTCCACCAGGAAGTCCGTTGTCCGGCTGGCGGATACCTCTCTGAAAAGGCGGCCTTCGTCCCTCTTTATTATATCTGACGATCTTTTGCCCAGTCTGATCATTGTCGGTACGGTCCGGCCTTTACCGGATCTTGATTGAAACGGAAAAAAGTTTATTCGGCGGGATCCTCGGCGCCGCCGGATGCGGCTGCTCCGGCAACATCTTCGGACTCGAGCGAGGCCTCGACCTCGTCCGTCGCTTTTACGGCGTCGTCAACGGCCCCTTCTGCCGCAGCCTCGGCTTCCGCTTTGGCTTCGGCTGCTGCCTCGGCTCCTGCTTCTGCTCCGGCTTCAGCTGCGGCGGCTCCGGCAACGAATTCTTCTCCGTCCATTATGGCTTTCGCCTTGTCGAATCCGGTCTCCACGCCTTCTTCCGGAGCGGCCTCTTCCCCTTCGTACACCGCTTTCCTGTAGCGCACTTTAAGGTCGATAAACAGCGCGATGCCCACGATCAGGATGATGCCGGAAAGCAGCTGGGACACCCGGATGCCGGTGCTGCCGATGTACAGGCTGTCGGTGCGGAGCCCTTCTACCAGCATGCGCTCGAGGCCGTACATCATCATGTAGATGGCAAGGCACTCGCCGTCGCGTTTCTTGAACCGGCTCGCGCGGTAGAGCATTATGGTTATGAAAATTATGAGGCACCAGATGGATTCGTACAGGAAAGTGGGATGCACCAGCGTGCCCACGTCCCAGCCCTGGCTCCTGACGAAAATATCGATCTTGTCGCCGGTCATTCCCCAGGGCAGCGTGGTCGGACCGCCGAACGCCTCCTGGTTGAAGAAATTGCCCCAGCGTCCCACGGCCTGGCCCAGGGCGATGTACCCTATGACGAAGTCGATTATTTTGAGCATCTTCTGCTTCTTGACCCGGGAAACGATGAACAGCGCCAGCGCGCCTCCTATGATGCCGCCGTATATTGCCAGGCCGCCTTCCCAGAAATAGAAGATGGAGGCGAGATTGTCCCGGTACTGCTCGAAATTGAACGCCACGTAATAGACGCGGAGGCCTATTATGGCGGCGGGCAGCGCGAATATCAAATAGTCCAGCAGGTCGTTGGGATCGATGCCGTACTTTTTGCAGGACCTGAGGGCAAGGAATATGCTAAGCAGCACCACGCCGCTGATCAGAAGTCCGTACCAGCGTATCTCGAAGCTGCCGATCTTGAAAGCCACGTCGTTGATATTGAGTTTTATGCCGTGATCCTTGAATATGTTGGGAAATTCCACGTATCCCGTCTCGGCCAGCAGTCTCAGCGAATCAATAATACCGGTCATTTTTTAACCTCCGACGGCCCGTTCAGATGCCCCGGGCCTCAAATAATTTCTTTCTTTCCGAAGCGTCCCGGACCAGCCGGTCCCTCAGCTCCTCCTGAGACGAAAAGCGTTTTTCGTCCCGCGTCTTTTCTATAAATTCCACCGTTATCGGCCTGCCGTACAGATCTCCTTCGAAATCCAGCAGATTGGTCTCGATGCTTGTGCGCCCGTCGGTATCCTTAAATGTGGGATTTTTCCCCACGTTGGTGATGCCGAGATATACGTTGTCCGGATCGCCGGAGATCCTGACGGCGGTGGCGTATACTCCTGATGCGGGCAATACAGAGCGGCGGTCAGGGACCATATTCGCGGTGGGGAAATCCATAGACCTTCCCACTTCCCGGCCGTGGGCAACGACTCCTTCCAGCCTGAACCGGTGTCCGGCAACCGTTTCGTACTTTCCCATCCTGCCCGTCGACGCCAGCTTTCGCAACAGCGAACTGGACACGGTCTCCCGCTTTCCGTCAAGCTCGCACTTCACGGAAGGCACCGCCGCGGACTCGAATCCGTACCTGCGCCCCAGCTGTGAGAGGAGTTCCGCGTTGCCGCTGCCTCCGGCGCCGAAGGTGTAATTTTCGCCAGTCAGCACGTATTCCGCGTTCAGTTCTCCGGCCAGCACTTCCCTCGCGAAATCCTCGGGAGCCATGCGGCTCATCTCCCTGTCGAACCACACGAACCTGAGCTCGTCGACGCCGCTTTCGGCAATATAAGCCGCCCTCAGCCGGTTGGAACACAGAAGCTTTACGTCCGCTCCCAGCACGGTCAAAGGATGGTTCACGAAAGTGTATACCACGCTTCTGATGCCCCGAAGCACGGATATCCTTCTGGTCTCTTCCAGCAGCGCCCGGTGCCCTTTATGGACTCCGTCGAAGAAACCCAGCGCCACGGCAGCCCTCCCGGCAGCCGCGGCGCGGTATCTATCATTTCCTTCTCCCGGGCCTTGACGCCCGGGTCCGTAGGTGATGATCATCGAAACTTATTTGCCCTTCCACTCTTTGTACGCGGCAACGGCGTCGTCGTAGCTTATATTCCTGGCGTCGTCGTAGAATTCGCGGAAATTGATCGTGTTGAACCTGGGCGTCCCTTCCCACTCGTCTTTGGAGAACAGATCCTGGAACCACACGAAAGCGGCGCCGTCAACGTTTGCCCTGTCGGACAGGATTATATTGCCCAGATCCGACCGGGTCTTGGCGTAGTAGGTGACGCCAACGGAGCAGAAGTATTCGAAGCCCAGATCGTTGAGCACCTTCTGGGGCGCCGGGCAGGTGGTGCCGTCGGAGGAGCGCTTCCAGCTGCCGTAGGGGTAAACGTATATCTTGGTGTCTCCGATCAGCGGCTTGACCTCGTTCTCGAATTTGGTGGCGCAGTCCAGCATGCTGTCTCTGCCGTAATTTTCCATCACGCCGTGCTTGTAGGAATGGCTGGCGAAATACCATCCGGTGTCCTTCAGGGCCTGGACGATGGGCTTCACCGCCTCGATCTCTCTCTGCCTGTCGGCCTCGGTGCGTCCGTCGCCCTCGGAAACTCTCTGGGTGCGGTAGCCGAGTATGCCGTCGAAACCGGTAACGCAGATCATGCCCTTGGCGCCGTTGAAGGAGAAGTCGGGATGCTCTTCCACGAACCTGTCGAGTATCGGTATGTATTCCTCGTCGAAGCCCTGGACCACGGTGCCGTCGGCATGCTTGGTATACGTTCCCACCTTGCCGTCGATGAGGATGAGCTTGTCGATCATGCCTCTGCCCATTTTCTTGCTGTAGTAGTTGGTATCGTCGAAGGAGAACACCAGAGGCTTCTTGCCCTCGGGGAATTTGAAGGTTTTTTTAAGGCGCGGCACTCCGTCTACCACCTCGTAGACGTAGTTGAGGTTGACCAGCATATAGTCGTCGTCGTAGAGCGCCTGGATTATGCGTTTGAATTCTTTTACGGTGATGCAGTCGATGAAATACGTGTTCTGGACTTTTTCCACGTTGGAGATGTCGGTGGGATATGCCAGTTCGGGGAACGCTATGAGGGAGTGCGTGAACAGATGCTCCACGCGGCCGGAGTAGTCTACAAGTTTAAGTTCTCCGGAAGGGGCCTTGGTGGCCGTTGCCGTGGGCTGCGCTGTCTGGGTCGACGCCGCTTCAGTGGGAGCCGCGCCCGTAGGACCGGCGGGATCTCCGTTGTCATCCGTGGGATCGGCGGGTACCTCCGTGGGGTTTACGGGATACGCCGTAAGCACGCCGGGCGTGCCGTCGGGAGGCAGGGTGTTGACCAGCACTTTATCTCCGGAAGAAGGTTTGTCCGTGCTTATCTTCGCGATTATTACTATAAGGGCAACGATTATCGCCAGCATCACTATGATCGCGACTTTGATGCCGCTGCCGCTTTTTGCTTTCTGCTGATTGCTCATAAGATCTTCCTGCCTTTTCTTTTGTTAAGACCTTCCGGTCATTCCGCGTCGTCTTCGGTCACGGTAAGCGAAGCCGTAAGCCTCGTCTGGTTTCCTCCCCTGTCTTCCAGGAGAATGTCAACGGTCTGGACTCCCACTTTGTTGTAGTCCGGCTCTTTCAGCAGCGATACCGCCACGTCGGTCTGGTCTACCACCGAGCCGGGCACGATGAACGCTCCCACGTCGAGAGCAACGCCTTTCGCGGTCACCTGGTCCCGGGCAACGCCTTCGGGGGGCACCGTGTCAACGACTCTCACGGTCACGGAATATTTGCTTTCCGCTCCCTGGGCGTCGGTGAACAGCACGTTTATCTTGTAATTCCCCAGCACGTGGAAATTGATCTGGGTTATGTCTGTCTCGTACCTGACGAAAGCGCCTTCCGCCACCGCCGTCCTGCCGGAATCGGTGAGGAGCTGCTCCGCGGCGGGCCCCACGTCCCCGGCCTCGAACCTGACTTCCGTCATAAGAGGCGCTTCGGTCTTTTTCTTTGGAGAGGATATGCTCTTGATCAGCTTCGCGATCCCTACGATGAGGAGGACGAATATCAGCAATACGATGGCGGCGAATACGATCCTGCGGATCACGTATTTTTTCTCGGTCTTTTTGGAAGATCCGGAGGAGCTTCCGGCTCCCGAGGAGTTCCTGGTCCCGGAGGTGGATCCCGAAGAGGACGTCCTCGCGGCTCCGTTTCCGGACCTGTAGGCGTCCTGCCTGTTCTGGGCAAGCGCGTTCTGATGAGAACTCCTTGCCGCGCCGTTCCGGGCGCTTCCGCCGTTGTTGCTGTTTCTGTTGTTTTCGTCTGCGTACGACATTGTGAATATCTCCGATGATCCTGCCGCGTCTCCCGCGACACGGCTGTTTGTGCCGATTTCGATCCGTTTTGCAAAGCCCTTTTCCCGCCTCGAAAGCGGGTCCCGGATATACAAGTTTATTTTATTATATTTTATTTATAAAATCAAGCGCGGGCGCGCAGGGATCCGAAAAAACGGGCCGGTTTTTCCGGGACCGTTATTTCAGGAAACCGTCGATTATTTTTTCTTCCGCTTCCCGCTCGGTGAGGCCAAGGGTCATCAGCTTTTCCAGCTGCTCTCCGGCGATCTTGCCTATGGCCGCCTCGTGGATCAGCTCCGCCTCCACGGAATTGGCCGTGATCTGCGGCAGAGAGGAAACGACGGCGTTGTCCATAACGATGGCGTCGCACTCGCTGTGGCCGTGGCAGCGGTTGTTGCCCCTGAGGTCCGCGTTGAAGCGCTGGCGGGAATCGTCCCTGGCAACGCTCCTGGACACTACGTTTGCGCTGGATCCGTCTCCGTTCAGTTCAACCTTGAAATCGGTGGTGGCGTGCTGCTTTCCGTGCGTCATGATCTTTTCGCTGATCACCAGCTGGGCGCCGTCTGCCAGATCTGCGCGGGTGATGCGCTCGGTGGAATCCACGCCTTTTATCTGGGTGGTCTCCATCTCCATGTAGCTGTTCTTGCCGAGTTCCACCACGGTGGTGGGATTCATCACGTTGGTGCCATCGCCGCTGCCTTCGCCGTAATGGCGCTCGATATATTTTACGTGGGCGTTCTTTCCCACGTGGAAGGCGTGGATGCCGTCGTGCCTGGACTCGGTGCAACTGTCGTTGTGTATGCCGCAGCCTGCCACGATCTCCACCGTGGCCGCCTCGCCTACGTAGAAGTCGTTGTACACCAGGTCCTGAAGGCCCGGTTTGGTGAGGATCACCGGGATGTACACGGTCTCGCCGGTGGTGCCGGGAGCGATGTATATATCGATGCCGGGCTTGTCCTTTTTGGTCACTATCTCCACCGCTTTGGTGCTGGCACGGCCGATGGAAGTGCCGTCCGCGCGGATGTTGAACGCCCCCGAAGGAACGTCGGTGAGTCCGGCAATAGAGTCCAGCAGACCGCGTCCGACTCCGGCCAGTTCTTTTATGTCGAAATCGATATTGACGATGCTTTTGATATCCTGTTCAGCCACGTTGTCAGCCTCCTCTCACGAATTGATGCCGTCAAGCCTGGGGCACGTCCTGTCATACATGAGCCCGGGAAGGATCTCGTCCTTCGTCCCCTGCTTCTCCACCTTGCCGCCGCTGATGACCACGATCCTGTCGGCGATCTCCAGGATGCGCTCCTGGTGCGAGATTATCATAATGGCGCCGTGGGTCCTCTCCCGCATCTGCTCGAACACTTTGATGAGGCTGTTGAAGCTCCACAGGTCAATGCCCGCTTCCGGCTCGTCGAACACCGCGAAATCCGTGTTTCGGGCAAGCACGGTGGCGATCTCGATGCGCTTCAGTTCTCCTCCCGACAGGCTGGCGTTCACTTCCCGGTCAATATAGTCCCTGGCGCAGAGTCCCACCGCCGAGAGGTACTCGCACGCCTCGGAAACGTTGAGCTCCTTGCCCGAAGCCACTTTGATGAGGTCCTTCACGGTTATCCCCTTGAAGCGCACGGGCTGCTGGAACGCGTAGCTGATGCCTGCCTTCGCTCTTTCGGTAATGTTCAGGTCCGTTACGTCCTGCCCTTTCCAGAAAATGCGCCCCGACGTGGGACGGTAGAGGCCTGAAATGACCTTAGCCAGGGAGGATTTGCCGCCTCCGTTGGGTCCCGTGACAACGGTGAAGCCGTCGCCGCTCTCCAGGTCAATGTTCTTCAATATATCTTTTTTCCCTCTCTCCGTATCGGCGGAGAAGGATACGTCAACAAGTTTGAGCATCTCTTTCTTCCTGTCTGTTTTTTCGTTTTTGTGGCCCTTCCGGACCGGTCTGCATTATAGCATATATTGTGGGATAAAGCAAAGCGACGCAAAATGTAGATGAGAGAAGCGATGAAGAGCTAAATTGAACCCCTGCTGTTTAGACTCTATTGTCCGGGTTCAGCTAAATTCGGCTGCGCCGAGCTAAATTCGCGCTGGCGCGCGAGCGAAATTCCGCTGCGCGGAGTGATATTGCGCTTCGCGCAGTGATATTCGCCTGGCGGCGAGTGATATTGCGCTTCGCGCAGTGATATTCGTGCTGCGCACGAGTGATATTGTGCTGCGCGCAGTGATATTCGCCTGGCGGCGAGGGATATTCCGCTGCGCGGAGTGATATTGCGCTTCGCGGAGTGATATTCGACTTCGTCGAGTGATATTCCGCTGCGCGGAGTGATATTCGACTTCGTCGAGTGATATTCGCCTGGCGGCGAGGGATATTCCGCTGCGCGGAGTGATATTCGACTTCGTCGAGTGATATTCGCCTGGCGGCGAGGGATATTCGGCTACGCCGAGCTAAATTCGTCCTTCGGACGAGCTAAATTGACCTTCGGTCAGCTAAATTCGCCCTTACGGGCGAGCTAAATTGCCGCGTTGCGAGCAGCTAAATTGAGCCCTGACTGCTTTAGACTATATTGTCAGGGTTCATGGTGCCTGTAGAGCGATGGAGTTAGAACTGCTCTCGCTCATTATCGAACCCGATTCGTTTCCCCGAGGGAGAATTTCGAGGGAAAACAACTATTTGCTTAAAATCCTCGACGTTAATGCCCATTTGATCCGCTCGAGTTATGGTTGCCTCTGCGTTTTTCGAGGGAAATAACGAAAGACGCGAAAACCCCTGATATTTATGTTCATTTTCTGACACGTCCATGGCAATAACATCCTTTAGAAGGCGCGCAGCGTCGCTGTTTTCGAGGATCAATTATAAAACCGCGTAAATCCTCGACTTTTATAAAACTATCATTTTCGAGACAGCGCGGCTCGGTCGTTAGTTCGAGGAAATCTGCAAAAACTATTAATATCCTCGATTTTTATCGAAAGAACAGTTTCAAGACGAGGCCATGAAGAAGCCGGACCATATAATTATCTCTGCGGGTCACACAAATGGACAGCCATCGATGTTGACACCTGCGGCGTGCTTGTGGCAAAATTCCTTTCTGAGCAAAACCGCCTGATCCGGGAGATCGTATGGTAAAAAGCGATAAGAAAACCAATCTGTTCATTATGCTGATGCTTACCGCCGTGTACACGGCCAGCTATCTCTGCCGCTACAGCTACGCAGCGGTGCTGCCGGCAATGGTGGAATCCACCGGGCGCACCAAGACGGAATTGTCCGTGGCGGTGACCGGCCTGTTCGTGTGCTACGGGATCGGACAATTGGTCAGCGGATTTCTTGTTGACCGGCTGCCTCCGAAAACGCTGATCCTGGCGGGAATGCTGGCCAGCTGCGCGTTCAATCTTGCCGTTCCGTTTACGGATTCTCTCTGGGCAGTCAGGATATTGTGGTGCCTGAACGGATTTGCCCAGGCATTTTTCTGGCCTCCCATCGTCGCCGTGATGTCAAGGCTGCTGTCCGGTCCGGAATACACCCGGGGCAGCGTTTGGGTCAGCAACGGCGGGTATATCGGCACGATCTCGCTTTATCTGCTGGCACCGGTGATGATCAGAATCTGGTCCTGGAAGGCGCTGTTCATATTCAGCGCTTCCGCCGCGCTGCTGATCGCCGCAGTGTTCGCGCTCAAATTCCCGGGTACCCCGAAACCGCAGCGCGCATCGGCCGACACCGCCGGCACCGTTCAGCCCGAGCCTGCGCCGCAAAAAAAGAGGCGCCTCGCCTCCCTGTCGATCATCACTCCCACCCTGCTCCTCATAATGTTCTGCATAATGATCCAGGGCTTCATAAAAGACGGCACCACCACCTGGATGCCCACCTACATATCCGAAATGTTCAAGCTGGATTCCGGCATCTCCATACTCACCGGAGTACTGTTGCCCGTGTTCGCCATAATCTGTCTGAAACTCACCAGCCTGCTGTACAGCAAAAAGCTGACCAACCCTCTGGTCTGCGCCGCAGCCCTGTTCGGCATCGGAGCCGTTGCCGCACTGATCCTATTCCTCGTGGGCGGAAAAGTCGCGGCCCTGGCGGTGCTCTTCTCCGCGGTGCTCGTCGGCACGGTGCACGGCGTGAATCTGATGCTGATATGCATGATACCGCCCTACTTTAAGGAGAGCAGCAACGTAGGTTTCGCCGCCGGGCTGCTGAATTTCACCACCTACGTAGGCAGTTCCGCCTCCGCATACGTGCTGGCGGCAATGTCTGAAAAAATGAGCTGGACCGCCATATTCGCCATACTCGCCGGAGCCGCGGCAATTGCCGGGACCGTCTGTTTCCTGTTGCGGGGCTTCAGGCCAAAGACCTCGTCCGGAGGCGCGTCAACGGCCGGAAGCGAAGGCGAAACGGCGCATTGACCTGTCGTAAAAATCGGCGGAAACGGTGCCCTTGAACCGGATCCCGTCCTCCGAATATTGTTCTGATTCTATATTTCCAAGACGCCTTATCTCCGCGGCCAACGCCCCTTCGGAATAAGGGATCACCACGTCGAACCGCCTCATAACGCCTGTAAAAAACCGAACTATCTGATCCGTCAGTTCCCCGAGCCCGTCGCCCGTTGCCGCGGATATCTTCAGCACCCGGCCGTAGGTGTGCCTCGACCTGTCCGAAACGTATATCTCATCTCCGGGACCAAGCTTGTCGCACTTGTTGAGCACCAGGTACCTGGGCCTTCCTCCCGCGCCGATCTCGTCGAGTATGTTTTCCACCGCGTCAATGCAGTCGTCGCAATCCGGGTCCGACGCGTCAACCACGTGGAGCAGCAGGTCTGCGTATACCGTCTCTTCCAGCGTGGCTTTAAAGCTCTCGATGAGGTCGTGAGGCAGCTTCCGGATGAATCCGACCGTGTCAACCAGCAGGAAATCCTGGTCCGGCCTGAGGCGCCCGGTACCGTTGCCGCCGCCATCGCCTTCCGCGCCGTCCTTCCCCACGCTCCTGCCGGAGCCGAAGCTCAGCCTGCGCACTGAAGTGTCCAGCGTGGCGAACAGCTCGTCTTTTACGAACACGTCGGCGTCACAAAGGGCGTTCACCAGCGTGGATTTGCCCGCGTTCGTGTAACCTACCACCGCGATAACGGGAAGGTTCTTGCGCCGCCTTTCTTTCCGCAGCACTTCCCGCCGGTCGGACATCTCTTTCAGCTTCGCCTCAAGAGCGTGTATTTTCCTGTTTATGTGGCGCCTGTCCGTCTCCAGTTTGCTCTCGCCGGGGCCTCTGGTGCCTATGCCGCCGCCCAGCCTGGAAAGTTCTATTCCACGGCCCGTAAGCCGCGGCAGCCTGTATTTCTGCTGGGCAAGTTCCACCTGCAGCTTGCCCTCGGAGGATCTGGCCCTGGAGGCGAAAATGTCGAGTATCAGCGCGGTGCGGTCGATGACTCTCACGTCCAGCGCGTCTTCAAGGTTTCGGATCTGGGTGGGAGAAAGTTCGTCGTCGAAGATCACGAGAGAGGCGTTCTCCCGGCGCACGCTGTTTTTGATATTGTCCACCGTGCCGCTGCCGAGATAATACCTGGAATCGGGAGCGTCCCTGCGCTGGGTGACGCGGTCGACAACAGTTGCCCCGGCGGTCCGGGCCAGTTCGGCCAGCTCGTCGAGGAATGCTTCGTCGGGGCCCCTCACCACGGCTTTTTCAGGGGTCATTCCCGCCAGCACGGCACGC
>JAEFAM010000011.1 GCA_016287565.1 Clostridia bacterium | reverse complement strand
ATCCCGCCTATCGCGATCTTACGCGCAAAACGCGCCGTTCCGGCCTTTATCCTTCCGCGTACAACGATACCACATTTCGGCCAAAAAATAAACCGGCAGCGCAAAGAAAAGGACAGGCACGCCGCCTGTCCCCTTCTACTTACCATGTTATTTCCGTCCGGCAACAGTCAACGCTCCCGCCGGGCCGCTTAACCGGTATTATTATTTCTTCTTCTTGGCGATCAGGATGCCCGCGACGATTGCCGCAACGACAACGACGCCTACGACGATTCCGATGATGGCTCCGGTGGGAAGTCCGCCTTTCGTAGCGTCCTTGGTATCATCTTTAGGCTGGGTGGCAGGAGCCGCAGTGGCCTCTTCGCCATGGTTCTCTTCAGTCGTCTTGGGAGCCTCGGTAACTACGGGAGCATCCGTAACTACAGGAGCCTCGGTAGGCTCGGGAGTGGCAGTGGGCTCGGGAGTAGCGGTCGGCGGAGGCGGATCGCCGGGAGCCTGGTAGTAGAACTGCATGTTGTTGTTGGCTTCATCCATATTCAGGTAGGAATAATAGATCTCTCCGTCTTCATCCTGGAGCTGTACGACCGCTCTGATCTCGTGAAGCCTGCCGTCCTGAAGGCCGGTAACGTCCACTTCGATTTCGAGACGGGAAGCGTACTCGCCGCCTGCGCCCTGTACGGCCGCTTCGGTAGCCTTGAACGGGCTGTCGAGAAGAACGGGATCTTCTTCGTCGATCTGGTATCCTGCTCCGATCATAGGAGCGTTAAAGCCTGCCCAGCCGCGGAACGTGAAGTTCTCGTAGGTGTCTTCCCTGCCGTCGATCTCTCTGCCGTAGGCTTCCAGTTTTCCGCTGGCGCCGCCGTCAGAATTTTCCATGATGATGTTGTCCAGCTGAACTCTGTTGACGAAGAAGGTATCGAAGCTCATGTTGCGTCCTTCCGCATCGTAGAAGTCCAGTATCTCCACGCCCTGGACCACGGTGCCTTCGCCGCCTTGCTCAACGTCTTTCATGATCTTGACTTCATTGTCGTTGATGCCCAGAGCGGAAACGGTCCAGGTGGTGGGAGCGGTAGGAAGCGTGGTGTAGCCCTGTCCGGCGATGACGGCGAACAGGCCCAGTTTCATAGTCTCGCTGAATTTATAGCCGGTGCCCTCTTCGTAATCGGATCCGATGGTGAAGAAAGCCTGCGGGATCCTGACTTCGATAATGATGTTGTCGCCTTCGTCATCCAGGATCGCCTCGGGGACCAGTTCGGTGATGTCCGCTCCGGCAGGATTGGCATCGTCAAGGAGCGCGGTCTCCCAGTTGTGCTGGAGGATCGTAAGCTGATGGTTCCTTACTACGAAGGAGATGAACAGGGGCGCCTGGTCGTCGGCAATATTGCCCGGGTTGAACGCCAGCTGGTAAGTGTCGCCTTCGTGGAATCCGGCCTTCGGGGTCACGATACCTACGAACAGCACCTGGAACAGCAGCGCGTCTCTCTCGGCGTTTATGTAGTAGGTGATGTTGGTGTCGAGAGTGCCGCCGGTCCAGGTCTGGACGTTGTCGGGCTTCATCTCGAACGTTGCGGCATACTCGCCTTCAGAAATAACGCCGTCTACTGCGGGATTCGAGCTCGCTGCGCTTCCCACCAGCGGGAAAAGCGAGATCACCATGATAGCGGCGACAATGATCGCAAATACTTTTTTCATAAATGCCTCCTTGTTTCGGTTTTGTTTACGTTGTACGTATTATATCAGTTTAATGCACGTTCGGGCAAGTGGTCCCCGCCACTTTTTTGGATCCGCGTCAATTTTCGTATTTTCCATACATGAGCGACGGCGGAACCGTGGCTCCCAGGCCGTTTTCGTCCGGGAAAGGCGTGGCGTCGTCGTTCTCGTAAGGGATACGCTCCTCCTCTTTCGAGAAGTCGGGGATCCTGAAATTCTCACCGTGGTTCAGGCAGCTGCGCCAGCCCAGGATGGCGGTGGCAGACATTGCCACGCCCTTGTAAACGTCAAAGAAAGGCACGCTGCCGTTGGCGAAATAATCGATGGCGTTCTGGATGATCCAGTAGTCTCCTCCTCCGTGCCCGGCCTTCACCGCCTTGAGGCCCTTTTCGCCCCAGGAGGCGGGATCCGGAGTGATCATAGTGGAGATCTCTTCCACGCCCTCGGGCCTAGTATGGGAGAAATAGAACCGCCTGACCTGGCCGTTGGTGTATCCTCCCTGCTCCACGGACCCTCTGTCGCCGCATACGCGGTAGCGGCTGTAATCCGAGGCCTGGGCGGTGCAGCCCGTAAAGGAGGCGACCATGCCGTTGTCCATCTCGCAGAACAGCCTGGCCATGCCGTCGTCGTTGTGACGGAAATCTTTTATCTGTTCCAGCAGGTCCGAATGGGCGGCCCGGGCGGAAACGTATTTTGGCATGCAGTTTGCCATATACATAAGCGGCCCCATGGCGTGGGTCACGTAATAGGTGCGCGGCATCCATGCTCTCCAGTGGTATTTCGAAGGAGTCAAATAGCGCAGTTCGTCGATGTTTCCGGAGTGGTTGTACTCCCCTTCTGCGTACAGCAGCGTGCCAAGCGTTCCGCCGTCTATCTGGTGCTTCATTTCCAGGTTCGCGGTGGAGAAGGGATAATTCTCGGCGATCATATATTTGCGGCCCGTCCGTTCCACAGCGCGCACCAGGTCGACGCACTCTTTCATCGTTGACGCGGATGTGCATTCGCTGATCACGTCCATGCCTGCTTCCATGGCTTTTATGGCGAAGGGAGCGTGCTGGTTGAAATAATTGGCCAGGAACACCGCGTTCATACCGGCTTCCTTGCCGTATTCGATGAACTCGTCGAAGTCCGCGAACAGTTTCGCGCCTTCAAGGCCTTTTACGTTGTCGAGTTTCGACGCCTGCTTGTCGCACACGGCAACGATCTTTATCACCGACGGATCCTCCGCGGCAATAAGGTCGATGTAGCTGCTTCCTCGCCACGCGCCGAACATTCCGATCTTGATCGTGTAACCCATAATATCCTCCAAAAAGTTTTTTCTGCCGTGGTCAATTATATCAGATTTGCGCGGCCTTAACAATCGGAACTCTTTATTTTCCCGCGAAACGGCCCTGCCCCTCCGCTCCGGCAAAGGGACGCAGGCGCGCGGAAACGGACGCAAACGGACGCAAAGCAACGTAAAGGGACAAAAACGGACAGACCTTTTCAAAGCTCCGTTGCCGTGGTATAATTCAAGCGGATAAAAACAGCGGAAATACCGCGGCGCAAGCACATATTCCGGAGGGTATCGTTATGACCGTTTTCAGTGGATCAGAGCAAAAAGGCAGCAGATCAGGCTCCTTCAGACACAAGATAGGAGCGCTGCTCCTGGCGGCCGTATTGATTGCGGCTTATCTGTTTCCGGGCGCCCCGGGTTCCTCCGCGGCGGAACTGAAAACCGAATTCCCCACCTACGCCGAATCCACCATGCTCATATCATTAGAGATGAACGAAGGCGACAAGATAGAGATGCAGATCAAGGTGATCGCTCCCATCGTGTTCGCAGGCATCGAGATGATGAGCGGCGGCAGCGGCAAGGAAATGGATATGGCCATATACCGCTGGGACAGGAACGCGGTCTATTCCGTGCAGGGAGAGAAACTGGCTTCCGGGACCGCCGCGGATTGGGAGGTCAATGAGATCATCGGCCTCGACTTCACGGGCCTGTCCGGAGGTTCCCTGCCCGCGGGAGAGTACCTGCTGGAATACACGCTCACCAAAGGAAAAAAAGTTGTCGTCGACCGCTACAAGCCGGCATTGAGAGGCGTCAACGTATACGATAATATGTACCATGTGTACGGGTCCTACAGAGGAAAAGTGGTTGCCGCGTCCCCCGTAGAAAAACTGTTCGACTTCATATCAGAGCCCGTTGACGTGCCCCTGAACACGGCGCCTCCCGAATGGACCGTGCCGGAAGACAGCGCCATAGCGCAGATGGGCGTTGACCCCTCTCAGTGGACCGCAGTGGACGGCCTGGGCAGGACGCTTCCGGACAATTCCCAGGTCGGACAGACAGATAAACAGAAAGAAAAGAAAGTAGGCATTTTCTACTGGACCTGGCACTACAATTTCGTTAACAACAAGGTCTGCAACGTCAACAGCATCCTCACCGAGTACCCCGAAGCCAAGAACGATTATTACCACAAGATCTGGAAAACGAACCAGTCCGGAGCCTATTTCTGGAACGAGCCCATATACGGTTACTACACCGAAATGGACGATTACGTGCTCCGGAACCACGCGGAACTGCTGGCCGACGCCGGCATAGACTTCGTGCTCTTCGACTGCACCAACGGCAACTACACCTGGGAGCCCGCCTATTTGAACCTGCTCAAAGTCTGGTCCCAGGCCAGGGCCGACGGCATAAAAACGCCTCAGATCGCGTTCATGATGCAGTTTGGCTGGACCGGCAACACCCGTTCCTCCGTGTCCCAGATCTACGAGGCCATATACAAAGAAGGCAAATATCAGGACCTCTGGTTCTACTGGGAAGGCAAGCCCCTGGTCATGGCTCACAGCTCCGGTTTCGACCTTGACGACCAGTACCAGCTGGAGCTCTACAACTTCTTCACGTTCCGGGCCGGAGACCCTTCCTACTTCGGCGGCGACAATAACGACAGCACCTGGGGCTGGCTGCATATGTATCCCCAGGCCCTTTATAAAAACGAGGACGGCACCGTGGAGATGACCACCGTAGGCATCGCCATGAACGCCAACTACGTAGACCTTTACTGCTCCGCGATGAACGGTCCGTACAATATGGGCCGCAGCTATTCGCGCCAGGAGGATTTCTTCTACACCTACGATTACCGCGGAAACACGGTAAAGTGCTGGTCCGGTATGGAGGACTCCAAGCTTTACGGCATCAACTTCCAGGAGCAGTGGGATTACGCCATTTCCGTGGATCCCGAGATAATCTTCGTGACCGGCTGGAACGAATGGATCGCGGGCAGGAACGAAGAATGGGGCAACGTTCCCAACGGCTTCCCGGACGAGTGCGACGATGAAAACTCCAGGGACATCGAACCTTCCACCGGCGATCTGAAAGACCACTACTATTACCAGCTGGTTGCCAACGTGCGGCGTTTCAAGGGCGCTTCGGCATACGAGGTGCAGCCCAAGGCGAAGAGCATCGACGTCCACGCCGGTGCGGACGCCTGGGACGATCCTTCCATCGTCACGTACAACCATTACGTCAACAACCGCTACGACCGTGATCACGACGGCTGGGTGGGATACCATTACGTGAACAGCGGCGTCCGGAACGATTTTAAGACAGCCAAGGTCTCCTACGACGCGGACAATATATATTTCTATGTGGAGACCGTCGACCCGCTCACTGACCCGTCTGACGAGAACTGGATGCGGCTCCTGCTTGACACTGCAGTGGCCACCAAAGACTCCGTGGACTGGGAGAATTTCGAGTTTATCGTGAACCGTACGGCGCCGGGAACCGAGGGGCTCGTCATAGAGCGCAGCACGGGAGGCTGGAACTGGGAGATCGTCGGATACGCGGATTATTCCGTAAGCGGCAACGTTTTGCAGTTGTCCGTTCCCAGGAAGCTGCTGGGGCTCGATAGCAAATCCATCGAGTTCAATTTCAAGTGGTGCGACAACAACCTGGCGGACGGAGACATATTGACGCTGTACACCGACGGAGACGCGGCTCCGGGAGGCCGCTTCTGCTTCCACTTCACCACCGTGGCACCCGGTAAAAACGTATTGCCGGTCGTATTGGCCATCGTCGCGGGAGTGGCCGTTGCCGCCGTGGCCGCTGCGGTGATCGTGCTGCTTCGCAAACGCTCCCGCAAACAGGCGGAAGTTCCAGTCATCGATACCGGCACAGACAACAACTAAGAACTAAGTTCAGGTGTTTTATTATGCAAAAAAAGCGAAACAAGTCGAAACTGTTTGCCGCGGCGCTGGCCGCGCTGTGCCTCTCCTGCCTCTGGCTCCTGGCCTCCTGTGGAAAGAGCGGGAAAGAGAGCGGCGAACCTGACGTCCACGTCCACGCCTTCGGAGAATGGACCACCGTAAAAGAAGCCTCCTGTACCGAAGAGGGTCTTCGGGAGCGTGTCTGTCAATGCGGCGAGAAGGAGTCTGAAACGGTTGCCGCCCTGGGCCACGACTTCAGCGGAGGCGTGTGTACGTTGTGCGGAGCGGCCGAAAGCGAAGGCCTGACGTTCGAATTGACCGAAGACGGAGATTCTTACATAGTGACGGGCATCGGAACTTTTACCGGCGCCGATCTGATCATCCCGGATACCCACGAGGGCAAGCCTGTGACCGTGATCGCCATGGATGCCTTCACGGGCTGCAGTCAACTAAAGAGCGTCACCGTAGGTAAAAACATAAAGATCGCGAGATCGTATGCTTTCAGCGAATGCGCCAACCTCAAGACCGTCTACTGGAACGCCGCAAACTGCGACACCGCCGGATACCGCAACGCAGAAGAGGCTATCATCTCTCCCCTGTTCACGTCGTCCACCGGAGTGACCGAGATCATCTTCGGCAAAGACGTTCAGAAAATACCGGATTACATATTTGCGTTCAACCAGACGTTGACCCGCGTCAACGTCCCCGAGGGCGTTAAGACCATCGGCAAGTATTCGTTTTACCAATGCTCCGCGCTGGCCGAAGTGACGCTTCCAAAAAGCGTCGACAGCATAGAAACATGGGCATTCGCTGAATGCGGCGCGCTTAAGAGCATCGACGTTCCGGAAGGCGTGGAAGTCATCCCCGCTTCCTTGTTTTTCAAATGCGGCGCCCTTGAAAACGTCACCCTCCCCGGCACAGTCAAGACCATAGAAGAATGGGCCTTCGGCAATTGCGACAGCCTCAAAAGCCTGGTCATACCCGAAGGCGTCGACGTCATCCCGATAGCCATGGCCTACGAGTGCAAAAACCTTGTCAGCGTCACTCTGCCCCAGAAACTCACGGACATCGAAGGATGGGCCTTCGCAAAATGTGGATCGCTCAAAAGCATCACGATCCCCGAAGGTGTCACTGCAGTCCGGTATTCAGAGTTCTACGAATGTTTTTCTCTTGAGAGCGTAACGCTCCCCGGGACCGTCACAGCCATCGAAGAATGGGCCTTCGGCAATTGCGAAAAGCTTAAAAGCATCGCGCTGCCTGACGGCGTAAAAACCATCGAGGGAAGCGCTTTCAGCGGATGCAAGGCGCTTTCCGACGTTACCCTGGGAAGCGGCCTAACGGTCATCGAAGGCTGGGCATTCGACCACTGTGAAAGCCTTAAGTCTATCGTATTTCCCGACAGTCTGACCACTATCGGCCACAACTGTTTCGGCAACGCGGGTCTGACCAGCGTCACGATCCCCAGGAACGTGACGGAACTCGGCAACAACGTTTTCAGGTATTGCGACGACCTTGCCACGGTGTACTGGAACGCCGAAAACTGCCTCAAAGCCGGATTCTACAGCGATGACGGGGAAACGTTTTATCCGGTCTTCTACCCCTGTATAAGCCTGACCACCGTCGTGATAGGCGAAAACGTCAAATCGATCCCGGACAATCTTTTCAGATCCGCAGCGGCGCTGACGTCGATCACCATTCCCGACAGCGTGGAGACCATCGGCGAGACCGCGTTTTTGCGCTGCTCGGCGCTTACCACCGTCAATATCGGCAAAGGCCTTAAGTCCATCGGAGAATCGGCTTTCCAGGAATGCTACGCGCTGGCGGAAGTCAATTACGCAGGCAGCGAGAGCGACTGGGCCGCAGTCTCCATCGGTACGGGCAATTCCGCATTGACCGGCGCAAAGATCGGTTACTCAGTCAAATTTCCCGGGTTTGATCCGTTTTGATTCGTTTTGATTCGTTTTGATTCGTTTTAAAATGTGTTGACTCGTTTGGCCCGGTCCGGCTCGTTGCGGCCGGGTCAATCGTTTTTATAAAAGCGTTTCCAGCCAGCCGTCCGCTTCTGCCCGTGACGTGAACCTCAACTGTATCTTATCTGGATATTGTTCCATCAGCGACAGAACGACGGGCCGCTTCTTTTCGCGGTACTCTTCTACGTCCCTGATCAGTTCCGGATCAGGCTCCCGCTCCGTCCAGGGAATGTCCGGGCGGTCCTTCCCTATCCGTTCCGCGATCCCTTCCATGCATTGATCTAAGCCGAGATCCAGGAAGATCACCGTATCGCAGGCCCGGAATCTGACCTCGTACGTTCTGCTGTAATCACCGTCGATTATCCATTCATCCCCTTGCAAAATTTCCGCCAGCTCTGCGTCAAACTCTTCTCTGGAAATATGAGTCCGGTCCGGCTTCCACCAGACATTGTCCAGGTGTATCAACGGAAGGCCTGTAACGGCGTGGAGCTTACGGGAGAAAGTGCTTTTGCCGCTTCCAGGACTTCCCAGAACGATTATTTTCCGACCGATATCCATATACCGCCCGGCCTCCTTTTCCAGGCGCTTCCGAAGGCCTCGATTCGGGGTTTTCTTAATTGCCAGCCTTTTATACGCGATCTCCAGCAGCGCGATGTTGAGCGCGGCGAAAAGCGCGATATACAAGGGCATGATCCAGATCCCCGCATATTGCTGGATATATCCGAACACCGCAGGCATCAGCGTTGCCCCGATATACGCCGAAGCCATCTGCAGGCCGATCACAGGTGCGCTGTACCTTGCCCCGAAATTCACCGGAGCCATATGCTGTATCGCGGGGTAAACGGGTCCCATACCGGTGCCGACGATCAGAAAACCGACCGCGGCCACTATATAAGTCTTTACGGGAAGCGCCACCAGCAATATTCCCGCAAACTCCACGGCTATGCCGACGCGGATCATTATGCGGTCCCCGACAGCGTCAGACACGAAGCCCGCGATCAGCCTCCCCAGCATGAGCCCTCCGAACACCAGCGACCCAAAGGCGGCGATCAGTTCCTCGCTCATACCAGATCTGGTGCCAGCGAAATAGCTGGAAGTCCACAAAAAACAGGTGGCCTCTCCTGCGCAGTAAGAGAAAAAGGCTATCAGCGTCAGGACAACGCCCGGGACTTTCAGCGCCTCTTTTATCGTTGCCGTCTCCGCCTTCAGCTGCTCGTCCTTCTCGCTGTTGACCTTCCAGAGCGGTATCGACAATATGCAGATAAAAAGTATTCCGAGCTGCAGATAGGCCGTCCAGCGGTACCCCTCGTTCCACCTGGCATATTTAAGCGCCAGCGCCATTATATTGGGGCTTATGACCGCTCCGAGCCCGTAAAAGCAGTGCAGAAAGTTCATTACCCGGGAAGAATAATGATTGGCAACGTACTGGTTCAGGGCCGCGTCAACGGCTCCGGCTCCCAGGCCGTAGGGTACGGCAAATATGAAAAGCATCCAGTACGCTCCGGACAACGAAAACCCGATCAGTCCCGCCACCGTTACCGCCGTTGACACGATCACGATCCATTTCGTCTCGAACCTGCGTATGAGCCGCGGGCTCAGCAGCGACGAAAAGATGGTCATAAAGCAGACCAGCATGGAAACGTATCCCGCATAAGACGAAGGGACTCCGAAAGCCACGCGCATCGTAGGCCACGCGGAACCCAGGAGCGAGTCCGGGAGGCCGAGGCTGACGAAAGCGAGATATATTACTGCGATAAGTAAAGATGCCATAAAACGGTTGACCGCTCCGCGGCCGGTCTGCGGGTCAATATTTGTTACGAACTTTTTCGGCAAAACACATAACGTCACGGATATTGACCTCGGTCCCGTCGTCAAGCACGGCTTTTCCGGACATGCGCCCGAACACCTGGTGCTGGTCTGAGGCTATGAGCTTGAAGTCCATGCGCGCGGCTCTGTCAAGGACCGGTTTGAAAGTCATTTCGAATCTGCCGTCGGAGGAGGAAAATCTCCAGTCGTCCATATATCCGCTTTCCGGAATGTGGAAGGTCACGTCAACCAGTTTATGCACCCTGCCGTCGTAAAACAGCACGTTTTCGGTCGCCGCGGAAGTGTCTCCGAAACCGTATCCTATGTTCCAGCCGAACACGTGGCCGTCAAGGGCCGTATTGCCGGAGCCCCAGAACCAGGTGTTGTCGTAGGTCCAAACGCCTCTGCCCCAGTCCAGCGTGCCGAAATCGGTCTCCGGATCGAACCGGTACGTTGTCCCGTCGAAGCGTACCTCCCCTTCCGCCCGCATGCAGTTGATCTTCTGATTGTAATAGAACGCGTGCTTTTTGGGCCAGGGAGTGGCGATCACCATAGAGTCCATCGGAGGCTGGTCAAGAACGATCTCCGCGTCAAGCGTTTTTCCGTCCATAAATTTATCGAAACGGCAACTGATATGTCGCTTCCCGTCCTTCGGTTCGAAGCGCAGCTGCAGCCTTTTATCGCTGTATTCCGTAACGCCGGAGGAGGAATTTTCGGGCAGGCGCAACTTGCCCATGGGAAACGCGTTCAATACGGTTTCCGTATGTTCCCAGGGCTTTTCTCCGAACACCAGCAGCGATACCGACTGGAGCCCTACGTATCCGTCGTCGGATATCGTGAACGCAGCGGCAAAACCGTCACCCACGACGAGGTAGTAGTCCCATTCCTTTATGCGGAATTTGGGAGCCTTGATCATTTTGCGGCGGTATTCCTGCAGCTGGCTTCTGGACCAGCCCGGTTCTCTGAGGTTGCCGTCGCCGCCCAGCAGCAGTCCCGGGCTCGTAACTTCGTGGTTTCTCATTGCGTCCTCCTGATATGGTCTTGACCGTACTTTATTCGAACAGGAGCGGCTTGTCAAGTTTCCCGCCACGGATTTTCTAAACTGTTTTTTATTTTATCGAAAACCGGGCAATTTGATTAACGGCGGAAAAGTGGTATAATATACGTATCTAAATGCTATGACTAAACGAAAGAACGGGTGACGCGTCAATGAAAAGAAAGACTTTGCTCATTATTACGGCGATCATTGCTTTGTTGTTAACGTTTATGCTCTCATCGTGCGGCAAGGAGGCCGCGCCCTCCGGGAACGAGGCGACGCTGACGCCTGGCAATGCCGCCACGGAACTGCCGGCCACCGAAGCAACGGCAACCGAATCGACCGCCACCGAGGCGCCTGCTACGGATTCGACCGTTACCGAGGCGCCTGCAACAGACGTGCCGGCTACGGAATTGCCCGCCACCGACGAACCGGCCACGGAGCCGCCCGAGACCAGAGTCTGGCTCGGCGTCTACAACGACCTCAGCCCCTACGGCCAGGTGACGATCGACGGATACAGCTCCTGGGAAAGCTCTATAGGCGGCAATGAATTGACGGGCCAAAATTATACCGTCAAGGCCGAACCGGCCGCCGGTTTCAAATTCAAGGAGTGGCAGGACGACAGCGGCAGCGTCGTTTCCGTCTCACAGGAATTCACGTTCACCCTTAAGCACGAAACTCGCCTGTTCGCCATATTCGAAGAAGATCCGGACGCGGCAGATACGCCTCCTTCCTTCGGCACGCATCAGGTCACCTGGGAATACGACGAGGGCAGCTACGAAGGCCACCAGACCAGCGCCAACGTTGGCATCCGCCTGGGCGACCGTCCGCTTCCCACCGCAAATAAGTACATAAAACCCGAGTTGACGTCCGGCGACGTTGACGCGTTCTCTTTCGTGGAACTGACCGGCTCCAACTGGGCCGAACCTCACGAAGTGTACAATTTCTACGTCTACCTTGAAGCAGGCCTGCCCGAAGGAACTTACAGCGCCACGTTGACGCTTTATTACGATGCGGCGGGCAACGGTTCCGACTGGGTCGCCGTCGACACCTGCGAACTGACCGCGGTGATCACGAAGAGCACCCAACAGTATTTCGGCAACTGCTGGCTCGGCGCCTACAACGACCGCAGCCCCTACGGCAAGGTGACGATCGAAGGCTACGGCTATTGGGACACTGCAGTTGGCGGAAACGAGGAAATGGGCCGGACGTTTACCGCAAAAGCAGAGCCGGGACCCGGTTACAGATTCAAAGAGTGGCAGGATGCAGACGGCAACGTGGTGTCCACATCGCAGGATTACACGTTTAAACTCGAGAAGGAAACGATGCTGTACGTGATATTCGAGAAGGATCCCGACTGGGTCCCCGCTCCGCCCTCGTTCGGTACTCACCCGGATCAGTGGGAATATTCCGCCGGCAGCTACATGACCAATGACACGGACGTCAATATAGGCATCCGCCTGGGCGATTATCCCCTTCCCACGGCCAATATGTACATAAAAGTCGAACTTACTTCCGGCAACGTGGAGGCTTTCTCCTTTACGGAGCTTAATTCTGCCAACTACGCAGAACCCCACGCGCAGTACAATTTCTGGGTATACCTGCAGGAAGGGCTGGGCGCAGGCACTTACAGCGCCACGTTGACGCTCTACTACGACGTCAACGGCAACGGCTCGGACTGGGTGCAGGTGGACTCCTGCGAGCTCAGGGCGGTGATCTCACCATAATGTTGACGCGGGCGGGAATCGCGTCAATTGCGCGAATATGAAAAAAGTGGACTTGGCCAAATCCGGTCAAGTCCGCTTTTTTAACGTTTTATGGTCGTTTTCCCTTATTTACTCTGCCTCTTCAAACCTTCTGGCCATCTCCTCCCGATCGTATTTAAGGAAGAACGGCTTCAGCCGATCGTAGAATTCCCGCATCTTCTCCCGGGTCGCAAAAACTATATCGCAGCCCCGGTCGTCGTACACGGAGAGGATACACTCATTCTCGAAGGACACAAGACCGACTTCGGAATTGTTCTCGTCGGCGATCTGCATTTCTATCAACTCCAGGTCGTTGAACCCTTCCCCGTCTGCATAGCACACTATGCGGTTGCGGCGAACGTCCGGATCATCGGGCTCGTAGGTGTTCAGCCCCTTGACGCTGACGTGGCGGTAATTCATCATATTCTCCAGGAGAAAACGCAATGCGCGGGCCTCCGCGTTGACCCGCCGATCTATCAATTCGTTAAGATCGCATACGCCCAGGTCATGATCGAGTCTCTCTGCGCAGCCGCTGTCGGACCAGTCGTATATCCATTGATTAAAAACGATCGCGTCTGCCTTTTTAGAGAAAAGGATTTTATAGATCTCAGCCGCCCGCTCCCGAGCCTGTTTCATATATTCTTCCCTTGTCTCCCCTATGCCCAGTTCGCACCTCAGCGCGAAAGGGTTATTATAAAAATAGGGCTGAAGATAATCAAAGGATCTGTCAAGGATCAGTGCCTCTATTTTGCTTTTCATGATCTGCCTCTCCGGCGGCCTCGTTTCTGTAATTTTAGCGCCCGAATTATAGCAGACGGACCGGCCTGAATCAAGGCAGTTCCATTTACAAACCGGGGTTTTTTTGGTATAGTTGTCCCAGCAAATCGAAAGAGGCATCGGCAATGGCACACGGCACGAAATACAGCGCGGATAACGGCGCGAAACATGGCAGATACGAAAGCAGGCTCAGAAAGCTTGTGGCAGGGATATTGTCCTCTGCGGTATGCATACTCGGAGGAGCGGCGATATTGACCGCGGGGAGCGGCTCGGGCGGAAAGATCGCCCGGGCGGCGGATCCGGGAAAAGGCCTGGGCCCGGAGAACCGGTACGAGTGCGAAGACGCGAAATGCTTCGACGGCTCGGGCAAAAAGAAGATCGGCAACGTGCGTGTAAGCGATAAAAAGGCGTCCGGCGGCGCCACCGCAGGTTCTACCGGAGGCAAATACTTCCTGTTTGAAAACACGCCCGAGGCCAACGTCGTCCATATTGCCTACGCCACCCACAATACCAGCACGATGCAGGCGCTGATACGCTACCCGGACGCGGAAGAATATATTGCCCTCTGCGTGATAGATTTTTCCACGTCGAACTCCTGGGAGATGTCTTCGTCCTATATCGCCGTGTCGCCCGTTTCGTACATACCAGAGGGCTCGGATATAATGATCAAGCCCAGCGTCGACGTAAACCTGGACTACCTGTATTTCACGCTTGAAACTGCCGTGGCCGGTGAGATCCCCGAAGGCACTATCGGAACCGGATCGTTCTCCAAAGCAGCCGAAGAAGACCCCATGGCTCCCTACGGCAAATGCGTGCGGCTCACAGAAGGACAGGAATTCACTGCGAAAGTGGACACGAACGGTCAATTCAACGTGATCACCGTCAATTATTCTGCCTCGGAAGGCGCTTCTCTCACCGTCACCACGGCCGACGGCAATTCCACCGGTTTCACTCTTCCCTCCACTCCCCGCCGCTCTTATTCCACCGCAGGCATCAGGCTGGGAGCTTTTAAGGGCGGAGAAACACTTACGTTTAAAGTGACCGGCACAGGCAGCGCAGGCGCACACTCCGGCGGAGAGTTGAGGATAGCCTCCTTAACACCCGCATACGCGCCCGAAAGCGCCGAAGTAAACATAGGAAAACTTCCTTCCGGCAGCGAGAGGCTCACCGTACTGCTGGACGGTATCTGGGACGTGTGCGGCGAATCGTATTCAAAGTGGGAAGTGCCGGAAACAATGCCTCAGCTGTCCTTCGCGGACGCAGTGCCGGTGCCCGGACTGTGGGGAGACGCGGCATATTCTCTTGGCAATTACAGCACTTCACGCATGTGGCTTTCCCGCACCATAGTGCTTGAAGAAGAGCCTTCGGGGCAGGTGCTGCTCAAGATCGGCAGCGCCATGTACGGCAGGTACGTTTACGTCAACGGAACCTACGCCGGAGGATACGAGTACAATTACTCATCTTCCGTGACCGATATTACCGGGCTTCTGCACAAGGGCGAGAACAAGCTGGTAATAATGCTTGGCTCCTACGCAAACCAGAACAACAATTCGAGCACGCCCGCTCACGTATTGACCGACGGAGAATCTTCCGGCGACGAGCCCGGCATCACCGACTCGGTGGAATTGATATTCAACGCCGGAGCGGAGATAGACGCCATACAGACGGAGCCGGATATTGACAACGGCACGGTCACGGCGAAGGTGCGGGTGCTGAACCGGAAGGACAACGATATCGTCACCGACGTGACATTGACCCTGTACGAGCTGGGACGGTACGTCAACGGAAAGCCGGAGTCGGAGGAGGTCAGGGTCGGAGAATATACGTTTAGCGGCCTGGCCGTTGCCGCAGGGAGTTCGGCGGAATTTACCGCAGAAAACGTCGCTTTATCGAACTGGTCGAAGGACAAATGCTGGACTCCCGAAAACCCGTACCTTTACAGGATCGAGGTCATGACCTCCGGCGACACGTACTCTGTGCGCTTCGGAATGCGCACGTTCAGCTTCGAATCCGGCACCGGAATGGCGCTGCTCAACGGAGAAAGGCGCTACCTGTTCGGCACCAACGTTGCCATCGAGCGTTATTTCGACGACGAACTGTGCGGCACGACGCCCTGGGATGACGCCTGGATCCGCAAACTCTACTCTGAATACCGCAGCATAAACTGGACCTGCTTCCGCACCCATCTCGGCCACGCCAACAGCAAATGGTTCGACATTGCGGACGAAGTGGGAATGATGATATTTGACGAATATCCGATCTGGGGCAATGCCGGTGACGATACTATAAAGACGATCACGCCCGAGATATACCGGTGGATCGACGACCGGAGCAGCCACCCTTCTCTCATCGTGTTCGACGCGCAGAACGAAGCCACGTACAACCTCACCGACAAGATGATAAATGCCGGCCGCGAATATGACATCCAGCACCGTCCCTGGGACAACGGCTGGCGCGCTCCCGTGGGCGACAACGACCCCATAGAGTGCCATCCGTACATCCTCGGCGGCTCCGGCATCACCGGCATCGAAGATATGACCAGGACGAGCCCCGTCGTTACCACCATCGATCTGGGCTGGAAGGAATCCACCTATAAAGGCCACGCGTTTATACTGAACGAGCACGGCGAATACTGGATAAACCGCGAGGGCAAGGCCATGAGCGCCACGGAGGGACGGTGGAACGGCGCCCGGCCCGGATTGACCGACGAAGAGCGGCTCACGTATTATTGCGACCTTATGGTGGCGCAGCTGGAAGCTTTCCGCGCAGGCAGAGCGTACTCCGGACTGCTGTTCTTCTGCGGATTGACCTCGTCCTCCCCTTCCGCGCTGGGCGTCACGGGCGACGTGCTGGAGCCTGACGTATCGAGCGCCGCCACCCTCTCCCTCCATCCCTATTTCAAATATTTGATGGAAAATACCAACGCGCCGCTGGGCATCGTGATCGACACTTATACTGAACGGCGCACTCCCGGCAAGACCGTTTCTGTGCCTGTCAAGCTTATCAACGATACGAACGAGGCGGTCAACGACCTTCCCGTCACGTTAGTTGTCCGTTCGTCTGACGGAAAGGTGCTCTGGGCCGAGCGGCGCACGATGAGCGTGGCCGCGTTCTCGCCGGACAACGACGGCACCGCCACCGAATATTTCGAATTGACCGTGCCCGCGTACAAGAAATATTGCGAGAATGGCAGCGAATTGCTGGTCCAGGCGTACTACACGCTTGACGGAAAGACCGTGTTCTCGCAGCGCAAGTGGGAGATGAAGAACGGGACGTTGACCGGGGACAAAGTTCCGGAATACAGCTGGCTCGACGCCTCCGAACTGCCGCATAAATACGTAAGAGAAGAATATCTGAACGTTGACAACGGCAAAGGCAGCGAAAGCGTGAAACAGTCTTCCGGCAGGTCCGCGCTGAAAACGCTGCTCTGGGTCCTTGGAGGAACGGCGCTAGTAACGTGCGGCGTGGCTGCAGGCGTTATTATTCATAAAAAGAAGGCCGAGGGCAAGTAAAATGATCAGAAGATTCTGCGCGGCGTTGACAATGATCCTGATGGCAGGGCTGATCTGCTCCTGCGGAAAGGCCCCTGGACCGGGACAGGACTCCGGCAATAACACAGATGCGCCTGCGGGCAACGAGACCGACGCGCCTGAACCTAATCCTGCTGCAGCAACGCCGTTGCCTCCACTCACAGGCCTGAACGTCTCCATTACGAAGGAAGCGGCCCCGATCAGCCGCGAACAAGGCGATTTTCCGATGCTTTCGTATTACGGGTGGCCATCGGTGGCCGTTGACGAAAACGACGTCACCTACGTGGTGGTGTCCAAGCGGCTGTGCCACGTTGACCCCTACGGAAAGGTAATGCTGTACAAAAGTTACGATAAAGGCGCCACCTGGGATGAAGGGACCTGCGTACTCGACACGATCCTCGACGACCGGGACGCCGGAATAGTTTATATGGGCGGAGGCAGGCTGCTCGTCACATCATTCTCCCACGACGCCTCCCAGTATATCAATAATTCCAACACGTCATATACCGACTGGCAGTCGCAGGTTAGCGTCGAAGAGAAGCAAAAAGTATTCGACCGCTGGAACGCGGCAACCTCCGATGAACTGACCGGCTGCTCCTCGTATATCATCTCCAACGACTACGGCAAGACCTGGTCCGAAAAACGTCTTATGCCCATCACTGCGCCACACGGTCCGACGCTCTTAAACGACGGCTCGCTGATGTATCTCGGCGTGCCCAAGGCGCCCAGGTTTGCCATCGGAAAGAATCTGGGTTCCGGCGTGTATTGTTTTATCAGCACCGACGGCGGCGAATCTTTTGAACAGCGTTCAAAATTGAAGATCGACGGGTCTTTAGGCGCCTGCGAGGCGTACGGGATTCAGCTGGAGAGCGGCCGGATACTGGCAACGGTGCGTACGAATTCGTTCCACACCATGCTTTTGATATCAGAGGACAACGGCAATACCTGGTCCGAAGCAAAAGATATCACATACGGAGCTCCGGCGCAGCTTGTCCGGGACGCCAACGGAGTGGTAGTACTGTCTTACGCCCGGCGTGCCAGTCCCACAGGCCAATGCGTGCGGTTCAGCATTGACAACGGCGACAGCTGGAGCAGTGAGTTTTTCGTCAGCCGGCCTTCTTCCTCCACCGACGCGGACCTGGGCTACCCGGCAACGGCCCAATATTCCGACGGCACTTTTATCACCGTATATTACCAAAGATGGCAGTCTGACGCGACGCCTTCTCTTATGCGGACGTTGTGGAAGATAATTGCTGATTAAAGGTTGGGAAAGATCCGTAAAAACGGCTGGGATCGGTCCTTAATCCGCCGGACGCACCGTAAATACAGTATTTTTCTCGAATATCCCGAATGCGAAACCGAGTTTCAAAAACAGCGGCATATTGTCGTACGCCTCGAAACTCGTCCTTTTCAAAAACTCGTCGATAGTCAATTCCTCCACGTACCCGTAAGGATTGGCGACGGTGACCTTGTCGTTGGGAACGTCAATACCGGTGATCAACGAATAATGCAGCGTCCATTCGTCGCCGTACTTGGCCGCCCATTCAAAGGGAACGGGCACGCCTTTCGAAAGCTGATCGTATACCAGTTCGATCAGTTCAGAGTTTTTCAAATACTTTCGCATTTCCGTAACGTACTCCGGTAACCGTTTGTTCATCTCTTTGGCGAAGCTGCTGCCGGTGGACGTGACGACTTTTCCGTATTCATCGTACAGGCTCGCCTCCGTGACGTTGCCGCCGCACCAGGTCGAAAACATTTCGATGACCGCGTAGCCGCAGGAAACGTCCTGCTTTATCACGTCGACTCCTTCAACTGCCACGGGAGTCTTGTACTTTTCATCGCTTAATATGGCTGAACAATCATCCAGGATTGCACCGGTCCGGACGCGAAGGACGATCAGGGCGGATACGGCCGCAAGCAGCAGCAAACTGATCACGATGGCGGAAACGGTCAATATTACGCGGACTTTTTTGTTTTTCTTATTGCCGGACAATTTACTCTCACCCTGCCCATAACAGCTGTCATTCGAGGTCAATTATATCAGTTTTGCCCGATCAGTCAAGTTCCGGGCGTCGCTGCGCTCAGCGTTGCATTGCCGCGCCGAAAAAAGTATAATACAAAAAAAGCCTTGCCAACGACCTGATCAGCAGAGCAAAGGAAGACTATCGAAATATGAAAAACGGCAAAAAAACGAACAGATCATACTTGACGGTCCTCGCCGCATTTCTCGCGCTCATATTGACCGCCTCGGCCTGCGGCCGTAAGGGAGGAAATGAAAGCGGAAACGGCAATGAAGACGGCATCGAAACGGAGCCGCCGATTGAGGCGACGGAGCTCCCGCTTGAGACCGCAGAACCGAACGAAACGAAGGAGAACGCGATGGGCTTTACAGTTGACGGAAACGGAACAGTGCTGCTCGACGGCAAACCTTTTTACGGCTTTGGCGTGAACGTTTTTACGCTGGTGACCCGGGAGGTCGAGAGCGGCACTTCCGACTACAAAAAGCAGCTGGACTTTTTGAAGGACCAGGGTATCCCGTTCATCAGGATCAATTTCGGAGGATACTGGCCGTCATATTACGAGGCCTTTGATAAAGACCCGGAGGCTATGCTGGGGACGATCAGGAAGATCCTGGAATACGCGGAAGAGGTCCACGTGGGGCTGGTCTGTTCCCTTCTGTGGCACGACGCGGCGATACCCACCTACGTAGGTGAAAAGCGCTCCGCCATGGGCGATCCGGACAGCAAGACCGTAAAATACGCTAAAGAATACGTGACCGCCGTGGTGCGCGAATTCAAAGACAGCCCCGCGATCTGGGCCTGGGAGATCGGGAACGAGTACAACCTGGACGCGGACCTGTGCGACCCGGAGGCCAAGATCTGGCTTCCCGCCGGATTCGGGCTGGAGGACAACGCAGACGGCTTCGACTACTACACCTCAGAGGAGATGAGCACCTTCCTGACGGAAGTGGCGAAGGCCATTCGCGCCGTTGACCCGGAAAGGATGATATCCAGCGGCAACAGCGAGCTTCGGCCCTGCTCCAAGGCCATGCACGACGCGGGCCAGAAAATGGACAAGAAAACTCACGTCTGGACCGTTGAGTGGGATATGGACTCCGAGGACGATTTCCTGCGTATGAACTCGCTGGTGGCGCCCAATCCCATCGACTGCATCAGCTTCCACCTCCAGCTGTGTTCCCAGAACGAAGAAGGAGAATCTGTCTACACAAGTTCGCTTCCGCGGTTCGGCAGGAACGTACTGCCGGTACAGTATTTCCGCTTTTACGCCGTTACGGCGAAGCAGCTCAAAAAAGCCGTGTTTTTCGGTGAATTTGGAGACTATCTGCAGCTGGACAACGACGAACGCACCCCCGAGGAGTTCGCGAAACTGTTGTCGTGGATCAGCGACGCGGGCATCCAGATCGCCTGTTCGTGGCAATTTTCGGCGAACAGCTTATACGTGACGGACGCGGGCGTTGACGGCGAAAAACTGAACCTCATCAAGACGGCCAACGGCGAACTGGCCTCTCAGGGGAAGCAGGACGTGGAAGCTTACTGGAGCAGGTATTGACAAGATCCTAAAAAGAAGGTCACCGCCGTTTTGACGCAGATCCTGTCGCTGTGTTCCTGATCAGATCGAAGGCGTCCAGCTCTGCGAAACCGGTATCGTCCTTAGTCTTCTCGATGCGCAGCGTGTGATTCCCTTTCGTGAGCGTCAGGCGGATATCCGCGTAGATATCGTCGCTGAAACTGCCCCAGCCCAGCGTCCTGCCGTTGTCGTTATAGCGAACTGTACCGCAGTTGACGCCGTCCACGAACACTGTGTGAGTCGCGAACCCCAGGGCCGCGGAGTAATAGAAGCGCAGCGTGTATTCGCCGTCTTCGGGGATCTCCAGCGCGTCGAAAGTCAGCGACGAGCCCACGTCGTCAATGCCGGCCACGTGGCGCGTTGACCGGTACGCCGAACCCGTAAGTTTCGCGTCCTCCGCCTCGTAGCGGACCGCGCCCGTGTCGATCTCATTGACCGTCACCGACAACGATACCGTCAATCCTTCGGGGAGTTCGCCGTCGATTGCGGTAAGACAGACCCGGTTGTGGCGGTCCGTGCGCATCAGGTCCGTGGTCAACGAGGCCGTGCCTTTGCCTTTGTTCAGCGTGACGGTCCCCGCGTCAGCCCGGTCTACTTCCAGCGCCAGCGTAATGTCACACGGCGATTCATACGTAAAATCCAGAGTATAAGAAAGCTGCTTCGAACTTGTCGACCGTCCGGCTTTCTCGTAAGGCGCGATAATCGATTCGAACAGCAGTGTGCGGTCACCGAGGCGATCCGGCGTTTGGGCAGGCAGCGTGCCGGTCCACGGGATGTGGGTGATGCGCAGCCTGGTAAACGCGTACGGGATCAGTTTTACGGTCTCGCTCTTTCGGCTCAGCCTTTTGGCGGCAACGGGTGACACAGGCGTGTCGCCGGCAATATTCAATTCGGTGTTGAGCTGCCAGTCCTCGACCCGTTTCGCCTTCGCCTCCAGCGTGATGGGCGCGTCGGCGGCAACGAACCGCATACCGTCGTTGATCGCCTGGCGAGTGAATTTGAAATTGGCTGCAACGTTTTCAAAATCGAAATCGCACAGCGCGTAATTCCAGGCGGTGGTCGGTGTAATGCTATAGGAAGGATAGTCTCCGCTCAGATTCCAGCCGTTGGGGTTATAGTCTATCTGCTCCCAGTTTTCGCCAATCGCCAATGCGAACAGCACCGCGCCGCGTCGGATGCTGACGCTGTTGTTGTCCGTTAGCGTGGCCGTGAGCTTTGCGGGAAAGTCCAGCGTGATCACGTCGCCGTCGCGCCATTCGGCCAGGAGACGTACGTATTGACCGGGCCGAAATTCGGCATCGACAGTGTGGCCGTTGACCAGCACCGCCGCGTTATCGCACCATTCCGGCACGCGTACGTATATGGGATAAGTGTCCGTTTTATCTGCCGCCAGCGTGAGTGTGACACGGTCTTCGTAGGGGTAATCGGTGGTCTGGGTAATGGTAAGCTGCGTACCGTTCCCGACCGTCGCAGTGACTTTGTTGGGCCCGTAGGCGCCGGCAGCAAGCCCGCCGTCCGAGGTCTTCAGCCACATGGACGCCACGAAAAGCGGCCAGCCCATCTGGTAATTGTGCACGCAGCAGGGGTAGCCCCCGGGCAGCCCGTACACGGACCGGTCGCCGCCGTCGCTTGTAAAGCCGTGGTTGCCCAGATCCGCCCTGACCTGGTTCTGCATCGTGAAATACACCTGGCCCCTGCCGTCGGGGAGCAGTTGCTGGGGCAGCGCGTTGTAGGTGATCAGCTCGAGGTGATCGGCGATGGAAGCGTCTCGCAGGAGTCCCAGGGCGATCTCGTCGCACAGCATACGCTCCACCACGGCGCAGGTCTCGTTGCCGTATACGGCGTCAATGCCCCGCGTCAGTTCGTCGCCGTTTGACATGCCGTCCTGCCTGCCAGCGGCCATATAGATGTTTTCGATGCCTTTATAGTACACGTCCAGATAATGTTCGTCGCCGGTCAATGCGTACATTAGCGGAAACAGCTTGAAGCTCTGCTGGACGTTGACGATGTGATAAGTGTTGGACCAGGCGTCCGCGTCGTACGCCGCCTCCCAGTTGAACGTCTGTTTGTAAAGCTGCTGACAGAGGTCCAGAAGCGTCTCGTCGCCGGTGCGCTCGTACAGCCAGAGCACCGCGAAGATGTTGTCCCCGCCCCTCGCCTCCGCCCAGGACGAAAGCGGCCTGCGTTTCAGTTCCTTTGCCTCCCAGGCGAAATAGTTTTGCAAAAAAGGCACGACCCGCTCGTCGCCGGTGGCGTCGCAATAGTACTCCAGCGCTATGAGCATAGGCATCAGCGGCCAGTAATCCAGTTCCTCCGGCGTCCCGGCCAGCGGTCCGAAGACGCCGCTCTCGGTCTGGCTGGAAAGCGTCCATTCGATCCACTTCTGAGCCTGCGTCTTCAGATCGTCGTCATCCAGCACGTACGCGGTGGCAATGAGGCCCCTCACGTAATAAGTGCCGCGCTCCCAGTTCTCGCCTCTGCCGCCCAGCCATCCGGAGCGTCCTGCTCCGACCGACGCGCAATCCGGCGACAATTCCTCGAAATGCTTCGTGACGTTCTCTGCCTGCAGCACCAGCTGATTCTTAAGCCAGCTTTCGGCCTTGACCTGCCCCAGAGGCAGCATGGAATATTTCATACCGTCAACGGCTCCTTCCGCAGTCACTTCAACTTCTCGCATGTCCCCCACTTCCACCGGCGGCAGGGTGCTGTCGCCGCTGCCGTATCCGCCGCCGTTGCCGCCGCACGCGGCAACGCCAGGGAGCAGCGCCGCTGCCATCAGCAGGGCAACTGCGCGAGACCAGATCTTCTTTTGCATAACTCTTGACTTCCCTTTATACGAAACTGACGTTACGAAACCGACGTTGACCGTACTTATTCGACGGTGATCCACATTGCCGGACGGACGCAAATATCGGTGCCGGACAGATACACCTGCCCGCCGGCCGAGGCCGAACCGCTGTGATTGACGTAGGAAACGTACAGATCCTTGTACATACCCGGAGAACGGAGCCACCAGCCGCAAAGGTAGTCGTGATCCGCGTACCAGGCCTTGTTCGAACGGGAAAACACGTTGGATCCGGCGATAACCGCCTTGGTGGGAGCGCATTTCCTCGACGCGCCGTCCTTGAAGTACGTTCCGACCTCCTGAACGCTGAGGAGAAACACCTTGTCCTCCGTATCGTTTCCCGCGGGAGAATTGGGATAATCAGGATTCTTCTCGGCAATAACGGTAGACAGCTTGATTTTCGAACTCTCCGACGGCGAAAACGCGGCGGCAATAAAATCGTTGTTCAGCCAGGCGCGCACCGCGCTCGTTTCCCAGGTGACTTTCGCTAAAGAACTGTGAAACTGCATATGCTCGATGGCGTAAAGAGTTATAACGAACAGTGATCCTCCGTCGTTCGCAAGCACGAGCCATTCAAGCGGCTCTTTTCCGTTAGAGGCGTCTCCGTCCTGCTCATAGGAGCCGAACACGATGACGTCCCCGGCCTTGGCATCTTTAAGCGAGACCGTCGTATAAGGCCGGTCAAAAGGCTGTTCGGTGGGGACCGCAGGATCGGTCTGCGATGGCTCGGGAGTTTCGGCAGTACCGCTTTGGGCGTTCGTGGTTTCCGTCTTGCCGCTGTCCGGCTTTTCGGTGGTCTTGCCCCCATTGGGTACTTTCGGGCCGCCGCATGCGCCAAGAGATATCGCAAGCAGAGCCGCGAGAATGAGAGCCAGGATCTTCGTAAGGGTTTTCATATCAGGTCTCCTTTCAGACAGATGCGCAAACCGAAAATTGCTGAAACGAGTGAGTGCCGATACGGCGCCTTCACCTTTTTTCCTTTTTCTTCTGCTGTTTCCGCACCGCCTTGTTCATCGTCTCCACGGCCTCCTCGTCCCAGACCATCCTCTCCGGGCCGAGAGTGCCGTACATCGTATTCTCGTAGGAATATGTCATTTTTGCGGTCCTGATCAGCCTTTCGTTGTCAACGTCATCGCCAAACGTTCCGAGCCGTTCGTATACGTCCTTCGTTATCTCATAATCGTACTGTTCGCGACCTTCGCGGCTGGTGTACATTATTTCGGCGAAGTAACGGTTCGTATCTGGGTCAAAATACGCCGTCCAGTTGTTGCCCTTTTTTCGTTTTTCATATCGTGTCTCCCGCTGTAAGTGAATTTCGATCGTCGATTATGTTGCTCCACGTACCTTTATTCCAGGTCGGAGAGCATATCGTAAGCCGTGTCGTACCCGGCGTTGGCCGAGCGCTTCAGCCACCTCTTTGCCTCTTCTTTGTTCTTCTCGAAATCTTTTGCAAGAAGGATCTTGGCAACGTTGTACATAGCCTCCGGAACGTCCTGCTCCGCCGCTTTCAGGAACCATTTGTACGCTTCGTCGATATCCGGCTCGGTCCCTCTGCCGGACCAGTACATAAATCCCAACGTAAACTGCGAAATGGCGTCTCCGTTCTCCGAGGCAACCGTCAGATAGCGCAGCGCCCGGTCAAGATCCTGCGGTATATTCCAGCCGTAATAAAACTCTTTTCCGAGAAAAGCGCACATTTCCGGGTCGCCCTCCTCGCACAATTCAATACAGGCTTTAAGTTTCTCTTCCATCGTGGGTTCCATAGTATTGCGCCTCCGTTTTATAGTTACGATCGAAACCTGTCAGTCGGTTCGAGATACGTTCATCTTATCTTTTTCACTTCCACTGTGGGAACGTTGTCCAGATGAAATTCTTTAATGAGAGATCCTTCGGAATCGATCTTCGTACAATCGGATACGATCCAGTTTGAAACGTACGAAACCGTTCCGGCATCTCCCGAACTGTAAGTTACCCATACGGGACAACCGCTTTCGAATACGAAGACTAAGGTCCTTCTGCCTGTCATCGCTTTGTGCGTTATACTGCCGCCGTCGTTAAACAAAGCCGCAAATGCCATCGCGGTAGTTCCGCTGCCTGAATTGATCAGAGACGGTAAAGATCCGTAGACCTGCGCGATGATCTTTTTCTGAAGGTTTTCAGAAAGCTCATCGTATCCTTCGAAACGGTCGGAAATTGTCCCGAGAACTTTTTCCGGATCAAACGTAACTTCGTATACGGCCTTGTATTTATTGACGTTTTCGCTGCTGACGATATCGACCATTTCCTGGTCGTTCACCATAGCAGACGCGCTCATTATGTTTCTGTACGCCTCGCTGCAAACTGCTTCTTTCATTCTGGCAGCAGATTCCAGCCCGGCTTCGATCAGTTTATCGTCGTTTTCCCTTGATCCGCATCCGGGCAAAACTGCCGTAAACGTAATGATCACGCACAACGCGATAAGTAATGCAGACGTTCTTTTCCTGTTCAAGATATTTTCCTCCATATGTCACGGTTCATCCGGGTCAATTATATCAGATCAAGCTCGCCGTTTCTACTGCCTTTCAATCCGGTAATACTTGTAGTCCCGCTCTTCCCGGATAAAAGTAAATCCGGCTTTTTCCAGAACGTGCTGGCTGCGGCAATTCGTCCTGATGGTATCGGCATAAAGAGTGGGTATGTCAAGCTCTTCGAACACGTATCGAACCGCCAGTTTTTCGGCCTGCGTGCCGATGCCCCGGTCCTTATACTTGGCGTTCTTCAGGGCGATCCCCATCGTTGCGCATTTGTGCGGTTCGATATTTTTGATAATGATCTCCCCGACGATCTCGTTGCCGTACATGATGGCCAGCGGTACGCGGTTCAGATCTCGTTGCCGCTGAACGTATTTTGCAACTTTTTCTTCGCTGTAAACGTAGGGAGCATACGCTTGTCCGGGCAAAAACAGATCGTGATCATTTTCGTATTCCGCAAAATACGTGCGGTACATTTCGGGCGTCATCGGCGCCAATCTGATTATATCCTGCTCGACTTTCATACGGTTGTTCCTCAATAAATTCCAATCTGACTAACGCTTTGTTTCAAATCATTTTTGTCGATATGATTATATCACGTCGGGCAGGGTTTTGATAATGAAATCTGGGATCTGTCGCTATGCCATCCTTCCCGCTCGAATCAGATATCCCACATTGACCGCCGCTGTCGTTGCAGCTATACAAACGATTCTCGTAAAAAAATCTCTGTATTTATTCCACCCTGATAAGTTCACCGTCGCCGGCGCCAATTTCCAGCTTCCCGTCGAACTCCTCCCAGATGCCTGTCTTCTTATTGTAATGCTTTAGCTGTTTTCCTTCCGCTGCAGCAAACGTAACCGTAGTGCCGTTTTCGTAATCCTTGTTCACCGCCAGCACGAAACCTCCCTCGAAAAACCCGAGAGCGGCAAAATCCGCATTGACCGACGTGATATCGCCGAAGCCTGAACTCTTATATTTCAATTTGCTGTTCACCGGATCGTCCCCGATATGAAAAACTTCCTTTACCTCGTAAGGCATCAGGATATCGCCCAGCGCCTGAAGTTCACGGTTGATACGGCTGATCTGAGTATAATGAACGCTCTTTTCACCGCTGCGTTCGATCATTGACCCGCGCATATTCAGCATAATGATATGCTCCCAGTTCGGATCACGGTCGCCGTAGGGTTCCCAGTACGTGAAATACGAGATCCGCTTTACGCCGTAACAAAGGGATGTGAATACTTCGTACCGCAGTTCCGCTTCTGTCAGATTCCTGTAATCGACGTGCTCCAGGACAAGTATTACAGTCATAAAAGGCACGCCGTAGCGTTTTGAATAAGCGAGAACTTCCTCCATATTGTCAATAAACCCGTGCAGATCAACTTTTTTCCGCCTGATGCCGTCGAATTCGACGAAATATTTGTCGTTCTCATCTGCAGGTGCGCCTTTTTTGAAGTGGTAATTATCGTAGCTTATAATGGAAGGCTTTACAGTTTCCATATAACGGGTGAGGTGCTCGTCATAGGTTTTGCAGCCCCAGAACGGTTCGTATGCGCGATTCCCGAGGATGTTCACGTATGTTTCGTGGGCGGGGTCAAGGCGTTCCAGGATATGGCATACGTCGGCAACGTTTTCAAATGCTTCGCACCGGGGCTCGTCTGTTACGTAGTACGAAAACAGCGCCGGGTACGCGGAGTAGTCGCGGACAACGTCAGCGAGGAGTCGTTCGCGGTTTTCTTTTTCGCTAAGTGCTCTTAAAATGCGGTTGTCGGCCAATTGCGCCTTGAGCCCGAGTTCATGGCACAGGGAAAGCTCCTCGCAGACCGTTTTGTGGTCCTGCTGCTCTACCCCGTAACCGCAAATCGGGACAAGATTGATTCCTGCTTCTTTTATTTCTTTGAACCGGCCTGCGTTCAGCGATCCGTCTTCGTTCAGAATGTGTTTTTTCGGGATGCCTCCCCAGCACGATATCAGGAAGTTGTCCATACTGTTTTTCCTCCCTCGGAAATCGCTGTTTGAATTATATTCAAATTTGCCGCGCGAATCAATGGAGAAAGGTATCCACTCCTTTTTTGATAATATAAGGACAAAGGAGGTTCGGCCCTTTTGCATTAAAAGCTGCCACATTATGCGCGTTAAAATCGGTCAACGACTCTGCCGGCACCCACAGTTCCTGATGTATGTGATCGCCAACGGTATGCACTTCGAACCGAGAACCGTAGGCATCGTCGATTTCAAAGCGCGTCACGTAACCAAAACCGTCTCCGGTCTATGCTTTATTCTTTTTCTTCGAAGCAGCAGTCACGGCAGCAACACCTGCTGCCGCAGCCAGCACACCACCGGTGATCGCGGGAATTATCCAGCCGTTTTTCTTCTTGGAAGCGGCATCAACCGATTCGTGAGATTCTGTTGCCTCCGGTATCTCCGGCGCCCCGGTGGGTTCCTCAGCCGGTTTCGGCGCCAGTTCCGGCAATTCCTGCGTACAGATATACATATCGTGGACTGTCACCAGGAAGTACGATGGTTCGTCGCCGTTCACATCGAAACCTACGGCAGTGAAAATCGGGTCGTCGTTGACGAAGATCGATTTTGACCATTTGCCGTGGTCGCAGAAGATCGCCGAAGGCATGAACAGGTAGCCATCGAAACCCTCGGGGATACAGTAGCTGTAGCGGCCGTTATTTTGTGCAAGTTCCGCAGCGGGTTCGTTGATCACGCTGACCGTACCGTCAGTCCCAACCAGATACAGATCCAGACCCATCTTGCCCATGTAGGCGTGGTCGTGACCGGGCGTATCAGGCTGGAAACAGAACCATACATCACCGTCGCTCTTGTTGGTCAAGGATAGGACAACGTACTTCGCTCCGGTCAGTTTACCCTCCTCCTTGAGCATCGGTGCTGTTATACCGTAGCGGTCAACGCAGCTCGCGGCATTCTCCTCGCTCAGCACTATGTCGCCGTCAATGATCTCGCATTCACCGTATTCCCACGGATCGACAACAGACTCGTCAAAAGTTTCTACCAGCCTGAGCTGTACCTTTTTGTCTTCATAGTCGATTTCCGCATTTCCCGTCAAAATATCCACGTCTTTGACCGACATATCCAGATCGTAATTTCCCGGAAGCTCAATGCCCATGTACATACCGTTTATGTACAGATTCTCCCACTTGGCGTTTTTCATATAGCCGGCGTTTTTCGCTTCGCTAAGAGCGCGCCGTATGAGCGGCAGAAGTTCCACGTCGATGTCTTTCCATTCGTTGAATATCATCTGACCGTTGCTGTCGTAGAAATTGTTGTCCTCGCTGTAATAATTCGAAGAAGCTATATTGAATATCCACTTTCCGGTAGCGGAATCCTTACTGCCCACGTCTGGGAAACTCATTTCGGAAACGAAGGCCTCGCGGTTATCGAATACAGGAAGACCGAACCACAACATATCGGTAAAGCGCCGGGTCGCCTCGTCGTAATTTGCCACGAAGAGGTAGAACATAAATATGGCTGAATGAAGCGCAGGGTCCGCTAATCCATTCGTATTGTCCGCGAAGGCATTGAGCCGGGCGCTGAGCTTGACCCTGACTGAATCATGCTCTGAGATCTTCGTCTCAGGCACCGGAAGATCCATAGTCTGCTCGAGAAGCAGATGCGGCCATTCCTGACCCTCTTCCCGGTTTGGCTGTGTATAGCATTCGGAGCCCTTCAAGGCGAGCCGTATCTCACCTTCCACAGTATTCACTTCAACGGTTTTGGATTGGTTGTCATACTTGTAAACGCCGTTTCCTTCATCCGTAAACCGGTAGTTGAAGGTCTTCTCTCCGTTTTTGATCTCATAGGTCGTATTTTCCTTGTCGTGGAACGGATATCGGGAGGCCCACTGGCACAGATTCCAGGCCGGGGACTGTCCCTCGCGCCCGTGATCAAATATGACCATCGGATCGTACATATCCATTTCCGGGAAGGATTCGATCGGATCTGAGTAGATCGGTCTTCCGAGGCCTCTTACTACAAACCCTTGTGAAAAAGTCCGGTCGCGCAATATTGAGATCTCTTTCCGGTTCATTTTGTTCTCCTCTTTATCCGTTTCGATAGAAGTTGGCTCAAACGATGCGGGAGTATCAATACCAGGCGCTTCCGTGCTGTCACCGGTAGGCAACGTTTCCAACGGTGCGTCCGTTTTGCTTTCCGTGATGGGCGGTCCGGAAAGGCAGCCTGCCAGCAGCGCGGTGCACAACAGTAACGCAGTAAAAACTATAATTATTTTTATACTCTTTATACGCTCCATTTCAACATCTCCGCGCCATACCCCGTTTTCGTTTCGTCCTTCGCTTCCCGGTCATCCAAAAAACGCTCTCTCGATTTCCATGCAAATATAATGGTAGATAGGCAAATGCAACTCCTGCACCTTATATGTTTCAGCTTCGGGTGCGCAAATACAGATATCAGCTATTCCCTTTAGCTTACCGCCCGACTGTCCGGTAAGGGCAATGACGGTAAGCCCCAGTCCCTTTGCCACCTGAGCTGCGGCAACACAGTTTTTCGAATTGCCCGACGTACTGATGCACATCAGCACGTCGCTATTTCGCCCGAGTCCCATCAAACACTGCGCATATACCAGTTCGGAGTCAACGTCGTTGCAAAAAGCGGTATTCAGTCCCGCGAAACTCGGCAGAGAGATCGCCGGGACCGCCCTTTGCAGCCTTGCCAGAACCTCAGCTGTAAGCTCAGGGTTGTTTTTCTTCATCTGCGCCTTTTGCTCTTCGCTCAAAGCTCTTTTCGACAAAAAGCCTTTCATCAGTTCGCCGACAATATGCTCGCAGTCTGCACAACTGCCGCCGTTTCCGCACAGCAGCAACTTGCCTTCGTTTTTAAAGGAGGCAATAATGGTTTTTGTCGCTGTTTCGATCTCGGCCCGGCAGCTGTTTAGCACCGGATAATGCGTAAACAGATCATCCGTGTTTTGTTCCTCCAGCAAAGCAACACCTATCGCGGCATGATCGCCGAGGGATTCTCCGAGCTTTGCCGGCACTACCCGGCAGACTCCTGCGGAGATCGGCAGCGCTTCACGGTCGATAACTTCTTTAGTATATTGCCACAGCAGATTTTGCGAGCGGGTGAAAATGCTGCCGATGACGATACATTCGGGGTTCAAAATATCGATCAGCACGGACAATCCCTGGCCCAGTTTTTCGCCACAGGTTTTATACACTTCGATCGCTGTCGGGTCGCCGTTGTCGGCGGCAATCGAAATGGTTTTTGCATTGACTTCACCCCCTGCATACATTGGGGCAAGGCCTTTTTCAAGCGCCTGTTCCAGATATTGTTGTCCCAGTTGCGCCAGACCGCCGCCGCTGCAAAAGCCCTCAAACGAGCCGCATTTACCGTACCCCACGGGGCCGTCTTTTTCAATGCGGATATGCCCGACTTCACCGGCGTTGTCGTTGGTGCCGGAATACAGGTGGCCGTCCAAAATAAGGCCGGCGCCAAGCCCTGTACCGAAGGTCAAAAAGATCATATTTTTTGTGCCCTTGCCGGCGCCGAATTTCCATTCAGCCAGGGCACAGGCATTCGCATCATTTTGCAGATGTACCGGCACACCGAAATGGTTTTTGACCTGTTCGATGATCGGCACACAGTCCCATCCGGGCAGATTCGGGGGTCCTAAGATCAATCCCCTGCTCGAGTCCAGCGGTCCTCCGCAGGAAATGCCGATAGATTCAGGCTGCTTTCCGCCGCAGACCTTATCAGCCAGAGCTATCAGACGGTCTATCATCTCCCCCGGGCTGACGTTTAGATCGGTCAGTACTTTTTCCTTGGCGGTAATAATAATACCGCCCGGGGTCTTTTCTGCTGTTACTACGGCACATTTTGTGCCGCCGATATCGAAACCTAATAACATATCACAAACCTATTCCGTCTTTCAGACCTGTTTTATTTCATCGATCAACGTGATCTCTTGCAGCATATTATCATTAACCCGATACGCTTTCAATTCATAATTGCCGAAATAGAGCTCTGTTTTGACGTTAAAAGCATCCAGCTTGATTTCAGCCCGAACCGGCTTATCAAGTGTATTAAATAAATGCATAACGTAACCGTTTCCGTCCTCTGCTTTCTTAAACGCATCGAGACGGACGTTCCTGATTTCGAAGCTTTTGAGATCGTTCTTCCCTTCACCCCCGGGGAAATAAGAAATTGCCACGGGCGTCTCGTTGATGTATTGCGCAGCCTTATCGGTTTCGATCAAAACACTTTCTTTGTTTCCTGCCAGCACCCTGAATCTGAACTCGCTCTCATTTTGATCCATCCGGTGGTGGAAACAGGGATCTTCCATCAGTATTCTGTCGCCGATATCGTGGCAGGAATATGCTGGGGAACGTAAAAGGCTTAACCGGACTCCGCCCTTATCCGTATCCATGCCGTAACAGGTTTGGTTGACCACCGCCAATGCCCGGTCGTTTTCACAAGCCATGACCCATTTGTGGGCAACCTGCTCATAATCTTTTTTTAACGGTTTCACCCCGAACATATCTTCGCCTACGTACTGAGGCTCGTCAAAAGAATTTGGAACATTCAGTTTTAAAAGGGTGTCTTTCTCGTTCCAATATAGTGTAAGTTTAATATCAAACTCTTTTGAATGATTTGAAAAAACGTACACCAACCGCGCTCTAGAAGTATTGTAGCCCAATAAAACTTCGACCATAGTGCGTACTTCGCCCGAATCGATGACATTTACCGGACTGATCTCATCTTCATTTGTCCCCGCAAAAACGGCAGCTTCTCTTCTGTTCAGCAGTTTAAACTTTCCTAAAAGTTTGCCGTGATAAAGCGTTTCTCTAAGCCGCCACGGATTCGGACAATCTTCATAAACAAGCAGTTCGCCCAGGCCGGGAGCAGCATAATTCTGCCCGTTTACAACGTATTCGGAGATACTGCCCGTAGAAGTATCCAGGACGACCTTCATATGATCATTTTCAAAAACAAACGGTTCAAACTGCGATACGGCTTTAACGGTACGGGGATCGTCGTCAACGATTCGCAGTTTGCAATCAAAACGATTTGCGCACATCGGTTTCAGCGTGCCGTGGAACGAGATCTTCTTGCGCCAGTCAAGGGGCATATTGCTGCCCTCTTTTTCCATCTGCGAAGGAAGCGGTTTGTCCCCGTCATACACTGTGGCAACCGTAAAGTTATTGTCCCAGTTTTGATTTTGAAGCATATATTCACACTCGAAATCATCCGTGATCTCATAAGGATGCGGATTGACAATGATGATCGGGATATCCGTGCCGGTTGCCCGAGGCTGGTCTGCACTGAGCGCGAAAAATGCCTTAGTTATTATTTTTTCGCATATCTCCAACCCGTGATCCAGTTTTTGGACCGTATCTTTTTCCGCGCTGCGGATCATTGTCCCCGGCAAAGAATCGTGAAATTCCGAGAACATAAGATCTTCATACGCTTCATGGATCTTTTCGCCCGGATAAGCCATCAAACCGTTTTTTTCGCAAAGCGCTGAAAGCTTTTCCGAAACCGCCAGCCTGCCTTCAAGTTTTCTATGAAGCGCCTTGATCGAATGCATTGACGTAATACTTCCGACGTTTACGGGATTTAAATCTCCATACCATAAAGGAAGATCAGACTTTTCAACCTCGCTGACGTATTGTTCCGGCGTAGAATGCATGACCGTGCTCTTATCGGAAACATGCTCTATCAGTTCGTTGATCGCAATAATGTCTCTTCTGGAAGGTCCGCCTCCGTGGTTCCCGACACCCCAGCACATAAGATACGCTTTATCCTCGGTATGTGAGTTGACATACTGTTCAACGGCTTTGCCCGCAGTGCCGAGCAGCGTATTGTATCCCCAGTCAAAATGATGCGTTAGTATTTTGCTGCCGTCATAACCGACCCAAAGGAAATTCTGCCCGTCAATTCCTTCAGGGATCCCCGTATCCGGCGTCGGCCTTAAATATAAATATGCATCATACCCGCATTTGGCCAAGATCTGTACAAGGCCTCTGGAATGGCCGAAAGAGTCAACGTTGACTGCCGCGTTGGGGCTGACTCCGAATTTTTCTCTGAAAAATTGCTGTCCGTATATAATTTGACGAACTATGGATTCACCGCAGGGCATATTACAATCCGGCTGCAGATACCATCCACCCATTATTTGCCATTTGCCTGCCTGAACGAGCTTTTGAATGCGTTTGAACAAGGGCGGATCGTACTCTTCTATCCACTTATACAGCATGGCTTCGTTGTGATTAAAAACGAAATTGTCAAATTCCTCGCAGAACTCCGCTGCAACTCTGAACGTAGAAAGAACCGTTGCCAATCCTTCGTCCCATTTCCATTGCCACACCGGGTCAATATGCGCATTACATATTAAATGCAGTCTGTTCATATTATAAACTCCTCGCTCAGCATTCCTTTTCAAAAACGTGGAAACCGCTGCCTATCTTCTCACAAATATCCCCAAAATACAAATTGGCATTGACACCGAAAGGAATATTTACGTACAGATACGTTTTACCGAAACGTTTTACCCATCTGACTGACAACTCCCCTTTTATTGTCTGCAATGAAGCGTTTGCGCTTAATAGTTTTTTGGGGAAATACGGCTTGATATCAACCGTATCATACGCCGCCGAAGTGGGTTTGATCCCGCAGATATATGCATAGAACCAATACCCTATAGCGCCGTACATCGGATGATTATGGGAATTCATCGACGACGTCTTTTTGAATTCAAACCTTTCCCAGACAGTCGTTGCTTCCAGCTGGAGCATATATCCAAAAGAAGGATATTCCTCTCTTGTAATAAGCTCCCATGCATCGTCAATATATCCATATTCGGCGAGCATGTCCATCATATAACGGGTGTTAAGATTGCCGGTCGTTATACGGTAATCAAACTTAATGAGATCATCTCTCAGCTGTGCAGCCGCCAGTTTTCTCTTGTTCTCCGGAATAATACCAAGCCATAACGCAAAGCTTTGACTCCCCTGAGAACCGGTGCACATTTTACCCGTATTATCGTCCCACCATTTGTCCAAAATGGCTGCTTTTATTCGTTCCGCGAGCTCGCGGTACTTTATTTCGTCCTCTGTTTTGCCGAGCAACTTTGCGAATCTCGACATTGTCATTGCGTCAAAATAGTAATACCCGCTGGACATAAACAGACCGGGCGTTACTATTGACTCGGCACCTTCATCACCGCCGAGACAGGCATATCCGGGGCCTGCCCAGTCGCCGTAATAAGAATAATTAACAAGATAGTTTTCAGAATGATCTCCGAGACATTTCACCCATCCGGCATACATATCATACGCACGCTGCAATATTTCAAGATTGCCCGTATGGAGATAGCACTGAAGTCCGGCTACGATCGGTGAAGCGCATACCGGATCGGCCGGTCTGTTTCCCCACAAATAAGGCGCCGTACAGGTGATAGCGCCGTTTTCATCCTGGGTATCCATAACGTCTTGAATGATTTTAGGCATCAGTCTGCCGATTTCAAAATTATAGGGCGTTTCCTCAAAGCGCACTGTGGCGTCGTTCATCCAGCCCATGCGCTCATCTCTTTGCGGACAATCGGTAAACAATCCGTGAATATTGGATTTTTCCGTTTGAATAACCAGTTTATGAATACTGTTGACAAGACCGTTTCCGCAGGAAAACTTGCTTTCTGACTGAATATCCGAATACACACTAACTGCGACAATATCATCCTTTTCAAGCATTGGTAACCCGGTGATCTGGGCATATCTGAAACCGTGATAAGTAAAGAGCGGCTGCCAGACTTTTAAGTCTCTTTCATCCCCGGATGCAGTATAAACATCTGTGCTGGCCGCATTACGATATGTAGCCATATACAGCAATCCGTCTTCGTTAATAAATTCGGAATGGGTAATTGATATCCGTTGCCCTTTTTTCAGCTTTTCAGGAAGCTTGATCCTGGTGACCCCTGCTATATTTTGACCGAAGTCAACAACATACGTATTCTCATCCACCTGATTTGCAGTGACCGGTCTATATATTTCCTGCTCAATGACCGGTTCGGCTGTCATGACCCGGGGAACGCCGCCGGGACTTTGAACAATACTTACGTTTTCAAAAGTATTTTCATCACATTCGATGCGGTTCCAATCATTCAAAGCATAGTTGGCGTCGTACGTTTCGCCGTTAAAAATATTGTTCTTAACGATCGCGCCGTAGCTCCATTTCCAGGAAGGATCCGTCTCTATCCTGTCAACGGTTCCGTCTTCGTAATAGATCTTGAGCAGCGCCGAAAGCTGCGGAACTCCCGCAAATTTCTTTATTTGATCCGGTCCGGAGCTTTTCGCTGGAAAGACTATGCCGTTTCTTCTCCAGCCCTCGCCGATCACGATCCCTATACAGTTTTCCCCTTCGGTGATCTTATCGGCAACCTCCGGTTCCATAACGTAATAGCAGTCTTTGGAGTAATCGGAAAATAATGGGTCAAGAACTGTATTGCTGACCGCCACGCCATTGATGTACAGCTTATGATAACCTAAGCCGCAGGCATACAGCACCGCGAGGCTTATTTTTTTATTGACCGTAAACTTCTTTCTGAAATATATCGCCTTTTCTTTTTCGGCAGCCTCAGGGGCGATCCAGCGCAAAGACTTGAAATCGGTGCCGGCAACATAAAAATATTCTTCTCTTGAAGTGCCCCATTCGTCCCGGTTATCTAAAACAGATATTTCTACATACAGTTTGCAATCGCACGGCAGATCGACGTTCTTTAATTTATATTCCTGTTTAGCGGATTCGATCACGCCGGAATCAAAAACAGTTTCCTTGCCGTTTTTGATTTTCAATACGAACGCCTTTTGAAAACCGGACTTGTAATCAGCTTTTACAGCCCATGAAAACACCGGAAGGCTTTCCGTAATACGGTATCGCTCGGTCTTTTTCAAAGGGCTGTAATTCAAGTATATTCCAGTGATTTTATTCATCGCTATTCTCCAATGCAGAGGCGGAGGTTTTAACCTTCTTTTTTATGAACATTTCTGTTTTAATCGACCAGACTGATCAGCGGTGATGCCGTGATATAGCTCGTTGCTCTGCAGCGTACGGACAGTTCGATATAGTAATTGACCGCGTCATCGGGCAGGTGCACGGAGACGGTGTCGCCATTAATCTCGCACTTGGCATAGTGCCACTCCTGATCGATGGTGTCCTGACCGCTAAGATGCAGGCGGCCGTTCGGCGAGTAGCTTAGCGGGGCGTCAATGTAGCACACCCGCGCATTTACTTCCGCGGCATCGGCAGGCAGTGTTATCTGGAACGAAATGTCGCGGCCTTCGCCCGGCAGCGTTTTGAACGTTGCAAGGGGCTCGCCGCCCTTGACGGCCCAGTCAGCGAAACGGTTTATCTCCGGCCGGCTCCAGCCTTCTATATGCCCGTGGCTCCAGTTCTGGATCACAGAAAGCACACTGCCCTGCACGTCCAGACAGGACTTGCTGTTGGAGTTGATTGAGAAGCAGTTATCGTTGGCCCAGCACAACCAGAGCACCTTTGTTTTGACATCTTTCAGTTTCAGCGAAGGCTCCCAGAGTTCGCGCGTGCCGGCAGAATTGAAATTGTTCTTCATCCAGGAGTGCGCTTCGTTCAGGTAGCCGCTGCCGTAAACCGGAATCGCGAACGCGAAGCGCGAGTCGTAGCCAATGGCTATAGACGTGATCACGCCGCCCCAGGAGATGCCGGTCAATCCGACATTTTCGGCGTCAACGCGCGGATCCGCCCGCAGCAGGCTGTCTGCCAGGATCGTCTGCGCTACGGCGTGGTACATCCACATGCGGTCTACACTACCTGTGGATGAATTCATTCCATCGTTGTCCGGGGGCATTATGCGCGGGTCGGAGGACAATACGTTTTTCGGTACGCTCCGGGTCCAGGATGCGGCACCGTAAAAATCGGTGATGCCTTGGGCGGCAGGATAGTAGCCCGTGTTGCCCACTGCAATGGCCGCGTAGCCACGGTCGTTCCAAAGTTTTACCCAATTGGGATACGCGTATCCGCCGCCGCCATGCTGCAGCACGATGGCGGGCACTTTATTGTCCGCGCTCGCGCCTTCGGGGAAACCGATGTACGCGAATACCTTAGTAGCCTTGCCGCCGAAGCTGACACCGTCGAGCCAGATCGCCTTCACATTCGGATAGCCTGCGGGGTCGTATTCGGGACAGTACTGGAACGTGGCTTCTTTGTTCAACAATTCGGAAAACATATAGTCGAGCTCCTCATTTTTGGTGGCAAAGGTCTGCTGATCTGGCTGGTCGCCGTGCGAGCCGGAACCGCCCGGTCGGAGTTCTCCCACGGGGCTGTCAGAAAGGCACAACGCGTCGAGTATGTACCGATCACCGTCACAAGCAACCGAGGGCCGCGCGTCGATCTTCAGGTAATTTACTTTGGCAAGATCAGTGATGCCTTCGTAATTGTTCCATGGTATCAGTTCGCTGAGAGGCAACGCTACATATCCTTCAAAACCATCAGGGATACGGATAGAGGAATCGTCTCCGGCGTCTGATGTGTCGTTGCCCGTGTCGCATTCTATGACTTCGCCGCTCACATCTGTGACGATCGCTTTTGAGGCGTCGATGTAGCTCCGCTTACTTCCGCCGCCCGTGCCGAGGCAGAAAGAAAGACCTACGCTGGTGATATCAGGTGTAACGACCCAGATCCGCAGGTAGTACTCCGGCTGTGCTTCTTTAAATACATTCAGCCGCTTGCCCGTGAGTTCAAACGCCTGGCACCAGGTGGACGCAGAAAGTGTGTTGACCAACGCAAGCCCTTCCTGGGCGTACTCCTCCTCAAAAGAGAACTCCGGATGTGTGATTCCGAAACCGCTGAGATCTAACGGACGGAGTTCTTTGATCGGATCTGAAATCGCGTTAAAGTCTTCGATCGTCAGCGTGACCGTGGAAGGATCCGGTACCGTTGTGGGTTTCGGCGAAGGCGTTGGTGTCGGAGTAGGTCTTTCTGTAGCCGTTGCCGTGTTGATTACTTCTGCGGTATTAGTTGATACGGGATCTGTTCCTGTGTTGCTGCCGGATTGCCCTGAAGGCAGTACGAATTTGTACTCGTAGCTCAGGCGGCCCATGGGAAGGCAGCGCCCGGAAACGTAGTAGTTCATGATCTCTTCCGCGCCATCGACGCCGTCCGCCACCTTGAAATAGATGCGGAGCGCCGAGGCTACGCTGTTGGTATCAATGCCTATCGCGGCCATTGGCACGCTGTAGATCACAGTTTTGTCGTTCACGGCGTATGTGGCATCGCCCGCGGGTTTACCGGTGAAATCAGCGCTTAACTGCTCAATGGCGGCAGTGCCCGACGCGGCGTCGCGGCTCCGGCCGATCACGTATTCATAAGACTCCCAGCCTTTTTGCGCCGGCGTGCCGGTGCCGATGAACAGGTTCATCCAATTGGCATTGTCAGTCACTTTCACCGGATCCGCACATTCAATACGGAAATACAGGTTCTCCGCGTCGTTGGTCAGTTTGACCGAAAGAATGTTGTTGTCCGCTGCAGGCAAAGAATAGTGTACTGTCTTTGCGGCGCCGTACGCATCGCGTTTGTCGTTGACCGTGCCCACATGGCGGTAGACTGCCTTCACCTCATCCCACTGAGCATCGCTGCCGTTAAGGTCAATAGTTTTGTATACATTGTCAGCAATCACGCCGTCGGAATCGTTGTACTTGTACTTGCGGATGTTCGTGATCATCTGGATGAAATACGCGTCTTCGTAGCCACCTTGCATGGGTTCGATGTCGCGGGAGTATTCCATATCCACGTTGTCGCAGAGCATGTACTCGCCGCCGTAGGGCTGCTTATATGCGATCCATTCGTTCCAGCCGGTGACCATCAGGATCTCGGGCTGCGGGTCGGAGGCAAACACGGTCTCCCATTCGGATTGGAAGAACGTGCCGCGGTAGATGTCTTCGTGCTTGTTTTCGCCGGTGTTGATGTCGTAGCCGCGCCCCCAGTTGCACCAGTTCTCATGGGTCAATGAAAAGCTGAAGGGCACCATCGGATGGGTGGCAACGGACACGTTCATCGTATTGCCGTTGAGCGGCTGCGGGTAGACCCATTCGGTGTACGGGAAGGAGTTGTCGTTGTGTTCGTCGTTTGGCCAGCACGCTTCTTTTACGTAGAAGAAGTCCTGAAGTTCCTGCGACAGATCGGATGGCTTGTAGGTAGTTTCGCCGCGGCTCTCCGCCTCGAGAATGTCCTTTTCAGCCGAAGTGTAGCCGATGATCATAGGACGGCCGTCAATTCTATACCAGGAATCCGGATAGTTGCCTTTCTTGTAGTAAGTGTTGTAAATTTGCTTGATGGTGTCAATGGAACGGGAATGTGTATAAAAACACACCTGCGGTGCATCCCAGCCTTCGTCCCTGAGTTCCTGGCTCATTTTCATTATTTTCTTAGCCACTTCACTGTACAGCAAACAGTTAGTGGTGTCGAAGATCAGAAAGTCCACGCCGGCTTCGGTAAGCATTTCCAAGTGCTTCCGGATGACCCATTTGTCAACGCTGTTGTAGTAGCCGTAGAGCGGTTCCGCCCACCAGTGAGCCTGACCGTTAGGGCTGATTTTGCCGCCTTCTTCATGGAATACGATGTCCTGGCCCTGCTCCGCGATTATCTTCGAGACGTCGTAAATGTCACTGGATTGGGGCTGACCCAACCAAAGAAAATAGAAAATTCCAACGTCACGCTTATCTTTTTTGCCTGCCGCTGCAGGCACTGTGCGGCCGTATTCGTCAAAGCCGACGATCATGTTGTTATTGTAGCCGTCTTCATACAGATCCATAACTTCCAGTTTCTCTGTAACAGGCTGCGTGCTCTCTGTAGGAGGTGCGGTTATGTCCCCCGGGATGTTGTCAGCCGTCTTGCAACCGAACGCAGTGAGCATCATCAACGCGCACACCGCCAGAGCAGACAATCTCCTGCCTGTTTTGTTTCGTTCCACGCATCTTTCTTTCGCCAATCTCTTCATACCGGGTCCCTCCTACACAATTACAGCAGAGTGTCTAAATGCAACATGAAGCCATGATATAGAGCAATGGCCGCGATCCGTTTTTAAAGATCGCGACCTTTGCGGTTCTGTCCTATTATTTATGCTTTCTTCTTTTTCTTTGATGCAGCAGCGACTGCAACTATAATTGCCGCCACAACAACCACGCCGCCGATGATCACGGGAATCAGCCAGCCGTTGTTTTTCTTGGGAGCAGGCTCCTCTGATTTGGAATCATCTGTTGTCTTCGGCTCCTCGGTAACGACCGGTGCGTCCGTAGGTGCTTCGGTAGGTTCCGCCGTGGGAACTTCTGTAGGTACTTCGGTGGGAGCCTCAGTTGGGGCCTCTGTCGATTTCGGAGCTATCTCCGGCAACTCCTGCGTGCATATATACATATCGTGGACAGTCACTAAGAAGAAAGACGGTTCATCGCCGTTCACATCGAAGCCTACTGCCGTGAAAACCGGGTCGTCGTTAGTGAAGATCGGTGTGGACCAATCTCCGTGGTCGCAGAAGATCGATGACGGCATGAACAGGTAGCCGTCGAAGCCCTCAGGTATGCCGTAGCCGTAGCGGCCGTTATTTTGCGAGGTCTCTGCGGCGGGCTCATCGATTACGCTGACCGTGCCGTCAAGCTCGACCAGATACAGTTCCAAATCCATCTCACCGCCCATGTAGGCATGTTCGTAGCCAGGCGTATCCGGCTGGAAACAGAACCAGACTTCTCCGTCGCTCTTGTTGGTCAATGAGAGGACAACATACTTCGCCCCGGTAAGTTTCCCCGCGGCTTTAAGCATCGGCGCGGTAATGCCGTAGCGGTCAACGCAGCTCGCAGCATACTCCTCGCTCAGAATTACATCACCGTCTATGATCTCGCATATGCCGTAGTCCCACGGACTGACAACGGAATCATTAAAATTCTCTACCAGCTTGATCTGCACTTGTTTGTCTCCGTAGCTGATGTCGGTGATTACCTCTTCAGGAGTCATCGTGGGTGCTTCAGTCGGAACCGTCGTGGGCGCTTCAGTCGGAACCGTGTCTCCCGAGTCGCCGTTGATCAAATATTCAGATATTAAAACCTTTAACGGCTTTTCCCAAGAAGATTCTACACTTTGGTCGATTTCAGGAGTTAAAAGCAGAAAACAAGCTTCGGGGTTAAATGACGATGACAGATCATCAAAGTTAACGGTGAAAGAGTCAACATTTGTTCCGTCTTTATCGAGGTAAACTTTAACTGTTGAAGCCGTATCATTATAGTCCGATATTCTGACAGAATAAGTATGTGTAAGATAATCGGTGCCGTCAACAATTGTGTATTCGCCATTGCCAATAGTTGCAGCATCACCTGCTCTTGAATGTACAGTTGTATCAGCAACCAATGCGGTTTGAGTATCTTTAAAAAGGATTCTTAACCCATCGCCATATCCGCTTAATGGATAGTCATCATCTGTAGCCATAAAGCTTAAACTAAAACCGCCGCCAATTCCCATATCTATAATTTGGAATGAGATTTTTGTATCTATTGTAATATCAATAGGTTCAGAATAAGCTCTTGATTGCTGTGGCTGTCTGTCTTTTACCATAAATATCATTTCTTCGCCGGATGAATTTACAGTAGTGTTGACCCTGCCCTTTTGAGCATCCCACTTACCGGGAACGAAATGTGAATCTTCATCAAAAGTATATTCGCTCTCTTCAGCGAAAGCGATTCTGATGTTACATAATGTTAGACATGCAACTAATATAGCTAACAATGGAACAAGAAGTTTTCTGCGTTTCATAATAATCTCCTCCATACTTTTCAGCCTATATTATACCGAAAAAGCCGATTTGTTGGAACCCTTTTAGGGTATATCATGGTTTGTGATCAATTCAATTAATTAGGGCGCCACGCGGGCGCCCTATTTCATTGTTGTTTATTGTTGCAGATCAAAAAGACCTCTTTTTCGCGAAAACAATAACTGCTCCAAGAGTGAGAACTACAATGACTGCAAACATTGCTACCGTGGCATCCCCAGTCTGAGGCTGAGTCTCAGGCTGAGTATCGGGCTGAGTGGCAGGCTGGGTCTCGGGAGCCTTCTGTCCTTTAAAAACATACTCAGTAAGGCCAAGACCGTCAACAGTCCAGTCAGTGCCAGGAGCGGTAGACTGGTTGGTGTAGCCATGTCCGCCGGTAACAATGAACATACCGAAGTAAATGTCATCCTGGCCGTAAACGAACGAGTCAGCACCGTCAACGTCGGTGATGGTGAACAGCGCCTTTGGCAGTTTAGCAACGATCTCGTAACCGCCGTCGATCGCTGCGATCTGGCCGTCAACTTTGTCGGAAATGTCGGCACCGTTGGGGTTTGCATCGTCAAGCACACCGTTCTTGTGGTTGTGCTGCAGCAGTTTGAAGGAATCGCCAGTGACAAAGGACAGGAATTGTCCGGTGGAACCCGCGAGCTTGTTGCCGGGGTTGAAGTTCAGCTGCATCAGTTCACCTGCGCTGACGCCCAACGCGCGAATTGCGACTTTAACGCCGTCATCTTCGGCTTTGAAAAAGTACTTAACGCTGGCGTTGCCGATGTTGCCGTTGGTCCAGGTCTTGGCGTTGCTGCTGTCAAGAACGTAGGAAACATCGTACTCGCTCTCGTTGATGATACTGGTGGCGGGCTGCTCTGCCTGATCTACTGGTTTCTTGCCGTTAATATCTTTTATTGTTAAAACGATATCTTTTTCGTAAGAATGTGCTCTGTTAATATCAATATCAGGCGTGATCATTAAGGTACAATTCTTAATGTCAAATCCTTCCGGAAGGTTTGATTTGGCGAAAGCACCTATGGCCTGAATATTGGTTCCGTTGTCATCTCTATCTACCTGGATTGCTATATTATCCGCGTCATATTCCCATACCTTGAGATGGAAAGACTGTCCCGTGATTTTATATGCATCACTTCTGACAGCTTTAGCATCTATTAAACCCGAAGAACCGGCAGTCCTGCTATACTTATAGAAATCGCATCTAAACGCCTGTAATTCAGGATATCCCCAGGCTGTTTCATCCCAAAAATATACTCCAAAGCCATCGCCATAAGAGTCCATGGGGAAATCCTCGGCAGAAGCCAGGAAACTGATTCTTAAACCTCCGTCAACATTAAATTCATCGACTGTAAAGTTCATCTCGAACCACTTATTATTCGCCATATCTAATGTTATAGGTTGTTTATAGTATGCTCTTGTGCTGCTATAATCTGTATCGGTTTTTAGCGTTATCTTTAAATCGTTGTTTTCGGTTACTTCCTGAGTAACTCTTCCGTTTGAAAAAACATCGCCGATTTCACTTTCATCAGCGAAAGCGATCAGGGCAATACTAAATGTTAGACATATAACAAATATGGCTAACAAGGTAACAAGTAGTTTGCTGCGTTTCATAATTATCCTCCTTCATAAACATTGCAATGTTTCAAAACATTGTAATATTTAATGTTTATTCTATTATATCAAACCGCCGTAGTGATGTCAACAGCCCAAAACCGTCTTTTTTTACATAAATTTGGTTGATTTTTGGCGAAAATTTAAACATTGTAATATTGTTATTTTTGCATTTCTTATTCCTTGCCCGGTCTGTCTCTCCTCGTAGAAGCATCTTTTGGCTCCTGGAAAATCTCAAATTGGTTAAAAAATAGGAATAATAGGATAATAAGTTAGTAATAATAAGATAATATGCCAATTTGTTGACATAAAGGAGGATGATGTTTATAATTACAACCGAGATGCTGATAAAACAAATGTTTAAGCACTCAAATACCGAGGAATCGGGCAAAATCATTTTTTTATTATGCGAGGTTGTTATGGCAAAATATCACGAAATATATATGGCTATCTCAAGAGATATTGACAATAAGATTCTGACCCCGGGCGATCTGCTGCCCACGGAACAGGAGTATGCTGAAAAGTATAACGTAAGCATAACCACCGTTCGACACGCATTGGATATGCTCGTAAACGAAAACAAAATAACCAGAACGGCCGGAAAAGGAAGTTTTGTAAAAGATTCTCAAATTATAACTGAAAAGAAAAAAATCGGTCTTGTAATGCCTACCAGTTCAGAATTTTTCGGCAGGAAGATTTCTAAGGGGATCCAGTCCTTCTGCAAAGAAAACAATCTTATTCCTATTATATCCAGTACTTATAAGACACAATCTGAAGAAGCGGAAGAGCTGCAATATATGCTTTCGCTGGGTATTTCGGGCATCATCATAATGCCTATGAACGGTGAATTGTATAATTCCGCCTTTACTTCTGAAAGCCTTCAAAATATGCCTCTTGTTATGGTCGACCGTTATCTTCCCGGTTTGCCTTATACCTATGTATGCACAGATAATTTCAATGCTTCTAAAGATCTGGTGAACTATCTGTTTGCTAAAGGACACAGTAAAATCGCTTTTATCGGTTCATTCATTTCCAACACCGCACTGGAAGAACGAATCAAAGGCTTTATGTACGCATTTGCCCACAGCGAAGACCGTGCTTATCACGAAAAGTATGTTTGCAGAAAATTAAACTCCTCTGACACCAATCAGTTGTATGACAACATTGCCATGTTAACAGATCTGTTTACCACTTATAACGAAATAACTGCTGCCGTTGCCGAAAACTACGAATGTGCCAACCTGATTCAACTCGCTTTAAAAATGTGCGGCAAGGATCTGAGCAATTTTGAGATCGTGTGTTTTGACGGCGGGACCAACAGCGCGCTTGAATTATTAAACGGCTCATTTTATACGCACATCCTGCAGGATGAATATACGATTGGCTACAAAGCTGCCGAACTGCTTTTACGGCAAATCAATAATCCCAAGGAAAGCATTCCGCATGTTACCGTTCCCTATCAGCTGATCAAAAAAGAAGATGTCGAACAGACCGTATCTGCTTTTTTAAGAAACGGTGAATTGAAATGAAGGTAGCAGTTGCGATTGACTCCTTCAAGGGGAGTCTGTCTTCCGTACAGGCCGGCGAAGCTGTGCGAAAAGCCATATTGAGAGTTGACCCTGACGCAACAGTACACGTGCTGCCTCTGGCAGACGGAGGCGAAGGAACCGTGGAGGCACTTTGCTCCGGGTCAGGCGGGAAAATTGTTGTCACACAGGTTACCGGGCCGTTGGGAGCGCCGGTGACAGCCCGATTCGGCATTTTGCCGGATAAAGTTACGGCTGTGATCGAGATGGCATCAGCCGCAGGAATTACCTTGGTGCCTCCAGAAAAGCGAGACCCTATGGTCACCACTACTTATGGAGTTGGTGAACTGATTCTGGAGGCAATTCGCCGCGGTTGCCGCCGCTTTCTGATAGGCATTGGCGGAAGCGCCACCAATGACGGCGGTGCTGGAATGCTGCAGGCACTGGGGCTTGATTTTACAGACAAGGAAGGACGATCCATCCCGTTTGGAACTGCAGGTTTGCAAAAGCTGCACAGTATATCAAATAAAAACGCATTGCCCGCGCTGCATAATTGTCAGTTTCGCATTGCCTGCGACGTGAGCAATCCATTGTGCGGCGAGAACGGCTGCAGTGCAGTATTCAGTCTCCAAAAAGGAGCCTCGCCGGAAGACGTCCCCAAAATGGACAAGTGGTTGTCCAACTATGCCGCCATTGCATCAAAAATAAATCCAAATGCAGATCCTGACGCACCCGGAGCGGGGGCTGCCGGAGGATCAGGCTTCGCATTCATGACTTTTACCAACGCAACACTGGAATCCGGCGTGCAGCTCGTTATTAATGAGGCCAATTTAGAAGAGTATATCCGGGAAGCGGATATCGTGGTCACCGGCGAGGGACGCCTTGACGGACAAACCGTTATGGGAAAAGCGCCTGTTGGAATCGCTTCCCTTGCAAAGAAATACGGCAAACGCGTCATTGCCTTTTCCGGATGTGTTTCGGATGACGCCAGCTTATGTAACGATTATGGGATCGATGCATTTTTCCCGATCCTGCGGAATATCTGCTCTCTTGAGGAGGCTCTTGACCCGGAATATGCAGCGCACAATTTAACGGAAACCGCATACCAGGTGTTCAGGCTTTTGAACAGTAATAGTAAGAAATAAGAAACTCCGGGATCGCTCGTAAAGGCAAACATACGCAACTAATTAGAAACTCATTAGAAAACTCATTAGAATTGCATTTTTGAGCTGAAAATGGCAAAAAGCAAAAGCT
>JAEFAM010000064.1 GCA_016287565.1 Clostridia bacterium | reverse complement strand
CACAGATCATGAGCGTGTTCCACAAGCTGAATACCGAGATGGGAGTCACCGTCATAATCGTTACCCACGACAGGCAGCTCTCCCATATGGTGCCCAGAGTCGTCACCATCAGCGACGGAAGAATAGGAACCGAGTTCATTCGCCGGGAAGAGATCGACGTGAATTCCGACGAGATGCTGAACGCCACAGCGGGCCACGACACGGGTTCTCATATAGAATACGGCTTTATCGACGGCAGGCGCAGGCTGTTCATCCCGGAATACTACCTTTCTCAGGCGGGGCTCCACGAGAAATGCAAGGTGGGTATCGAAGTGAAAGGCGGAAAGCTGGAACTGTTCAGGCCCGAGGAGGAAGGCAATGAATAAAAAACGTTTCCTTCCGCTGATATGGACGCTCCTGGCAGCGCTGCTGTGCCTGTCCGGCTGCACGGATATGAGCAACAGAAATCCCGTGGTAACGTTCAACCTTGACCCGGATGCCAGTTCCCACGTGGGCGGCACGTTCAAGATCGAGCTTTTCCCGGACAAGGCGCCAAACTCGGTGAATTTCATCATCCAGCTCCTTACGGAGAAGGATCAGTACGGAGAGACGTATTACGAAAAGCTCAACGTATCCCAGGTTAGGTCCGGGTCGATGGTAGTCTTCGGCGACCTGGGGCAGAAGCTGAACGATAAAGTTATAAAAGGGGAGTTCGCGGAAAACGGATTCGAGGGCAATGACGTGAGCTTCGTCCGGGGCACCGTGGGACTTATGCTGAACGAAGGAGATCCGGACTCAAACTACGGCGATTTTTTCATCGTCCTCAGCGACGAAGCCCAGGAGGAACTGAACGGAAAGTTCTGTGCCGTGGGCAGAGTCATCGAAGGACTGGAACTGATCGACGAGATCAGCCTGGCTAAATTCTATCCCACGAATTACCAGCCGGTGTACTCTATAAGGATATTGACGGCGACGGTGGAGCTCAAAGGCAGATCCTATCCGAAGGCCGAAACACAGGAAAGAATAATCTATCCCGGATACCATTATTGACGCTTTATGGGAGGTAAACAATGAACAAAAAGATCGCGAGAATATGCGCTTTCATCCTTACGGCCGTGCTGGCCGCCGGATTCGCGGGCTGCGGGGAGACCGGCAATACTTCCGATCCCGCCGCTACGAACAATTCCGGCCTCGTGGTGGATGATAAATACGCCGCGAATTACAAGAACGTTTTCGACGGAAAGACCGTGCTGGATATATCGGTGACCATCTCCGAGGCGTACTACGCCGAGATCCTTGCGGCTCCCGAAGCCGAGCAGTTCTACAACGCCGACATCAAGATCGGGCAGGATACGGTCTCCAAGGTGGGATTCCGCACTTCGGGCAATACGGACCTTTCCGAGTACGGAGATTCTTCGCAGAACAGATATTCGTTCAAGGTCAAGTTCGACAAGTACGTTGACAAGCAGAAATATCTGAAACTTGACGAGATGTACCTCATCAACCTCAAAGGCGATCCCTCCTATATGAGAGCGTTCATAGCATACAGCGCTTTTCGTGCCATCGGCGGCGACGCGCCTCTGTGCTCCTACGCCAACCTTACCATCAACGGCAATTCACAGGGCCTGTATCTGGCCGTGGAAGGCGTTGACGACGCGTTCCTGAACAGGGTAGTGGGCAACAACGACGGCAACCTTTATAAGGCTCAGGAAGGCGTTGACCTGGCTGGAAGCTCCTCGCTGGCGCTGCTCGACCAGAAGAACGGCGACGATACTTCCAAAGAAGATCTGGAAGCGCTGATCAATGCCCTGAACGAGATGCCTGACGGAAAGAAAGGCGACATCGAAAGCGTGCTGGACGTTGACAGCGCCCTTCGCTACATTGCGGTATGCACCGGCCTCGGCATCTACAAGAGCTACCTGTCCAAGAATCCGGACAATTTCTATCTGGCCGTTAAGGACGGCAAATTTATGATCATCCCCTGGAACGTGAACAGCGCTTTCGGCGCCGCGGGAAAGGACAACGGCGTTTCCGTGAACATCTCTCCCTACGAGCCCGTCTACAGGACCACGATGGCCGAGCGGCCTCTCGTGTGGAAGCTCCTGGCCGTGGATGAATATTGCGCCAGGTACGAAGGATACGTCACCGCCGTCAGAGAGTATCTGGAAGGCATCTCTTCCGTCATCGATACCGTCAACGTTCTTATCGGCGAGAAGGTGCAGGCAGACGCCTCCGCTTTCTATTCTTACGATCAGTACCTGGTGGCCATCGGCAAGGCGGATCCGGGTGAGAACGCCACCGGCATCATCTCGATGTACGAGTACGCCACGCTCAGGTGCGAATATTTAAAGAGCCTGAACTTCTGAGCCGGCTTCCGCTCGCGCCGTTGACGTTTCATTAAAAACGTGAGGCAACGTATTGTCCCGGCAATATAAAATGTGATAAAATACCCGCCGGACTTATTGTCCGTCGATGAAACAAATGGAAAGGAATTGATAAAAATGGAATTTTTGAAGACTATCTCGGAAAGAGCCAAAGCTGACGTCAAGACTATCGTGCTCCCTGAGAGCGAAGACATCAGAACGATCAAAGCGGCCGCCATGGCTCAGGAGCAGGGCATCGCCAATCTGATCATCATCGGCAACGCTGAAAAAGTGGCCGAACTGGCCGGCGATCTGGATATCAGCAAATGCAGGATAGTTGATCCGGCTACGTACGAAAATACTGAAAAATACGCCGAAACTTTTTACGAGCTTCGCAAGAATAAAGGCATGACCATCGAGAAGGCAAGAGAGACCATGCAGGATTACGTGTACTTCGCCACCATGATGGTCAAGATGGGCGAGGCCGACGGTATGGTTTCCGGTGCCTGCCACTCCACCGCCAACACCGTGCGTCCCGCGCTTCAGATCCTGAAGACCCGTCCCGGTACGTCGATGGTATCTTCTTTCTTCGTGATGTGCGTTCCCGACTGCAAGTTCGGTTATGAAGGCACCTTCGTGTTCTCCGATTGCGGCCTCGTAGAGAATCCCGACGAAAACGGACTGGCCGACATCGCCATCGAAGCTTCCAAGTCCTTTAAACAGCTCGTAGGCGCGGAGCCCGTGGTCTCCATGATGTCCTATTCCACCTACGGCAGCGCTCACAGCGAACTTACCGAGAAAGTTGTCAACGCCACTAAGATCGCCAAGGAGAAAGCTCCCGAGCTCCTGCTTGACGGTGAACTTCAGGCCGATGCTTCCATCGTTCCTTCCGTTGGCGCATCCAAAGCTCCCGGCAGCCCCGTGGCCGGTAAAGCCAACGTGCTCGTGTTCCCCGACCTCAACAGCGGAAATATCTGCTACAAGCTCGTTCAGAGACTTGCCAAAGCGGAAGCTTACGGCCCGATCCTTCAGGGTATCGCCCGTCCCGTAAACGACCTTTCCCGCGGCTGCTCCGCCGAGGATATCGTAGGCGTCATCGCCATCACCGCCGTACAGGCTCAGGCATGACCGGGAGGACAGCAAGATATGAAGATCTTAGTTATCAACTGCGGTTCCAGCTCCCTTAAATACCAGCTCCTCGATATGGAAGACGAAAGCGTGATCTGCAGCGGCATATGCGACCGCATCGGCAATCCCGCTTCCTCCAGCATCACTTATAAGGCCGGGGACAAGAAGTTCAAGATCGAAGTCGAGTTTCCCACTCATACCGAAGCTTTCCTTAAACTGGTTGAAATGATGACCACCGGCGAGTCCAAGGTCATCGAGGACAAGAGCGAGATCGACGCCATCGGCCACAGGATAGTGCAGGGCGCCGAGTTCTTCAAGCACTCCGAACTGGTCAACGAGGCCGTCATCAACAAGATCGACGAGATCTCTCCTCTGGCTCCGGTCCACAATCCCGCCCACGTGCAGGGACTTCGCTGCGCCGAGCAGATCTTCGGGAACGTGCCCAACGTGGTGGTCTTCGACACAACTTTCCATCAAACCATGCCTCCCAAGGCATACATGTTCGGCATCCCTTACGAGTATTACGAGAAATACCACATCCGCCGCTACGGAGCACACGGAACCAGCCACAAATACGTTGCAGGCATCGCTTCCGAACTGATGGGCCGCAAGGACCTTAAGATCGTTACGTGCCACCTGGGCAACGGCTCTTCCATCTCCGCGGTCAAGAACGGCGAGTGCATCGACACGTCCATGGGCCTCACTCCTCTGGGCGGCGTAACGATGGGCACCCGCACCGGCGACCTTGACCCCAGCGTGGTGTGCGAGATCAGCAAGATCACCGGCCTTGCCGGCAACGACCTCAGCAACTACCTGAACAAGCAGTGCGGCTTCCTGGGCATGACCAAGGGCTTCTCCTCCGACAAGAGAGATCTCGAACTTGCTGTGGCAGATCCGGACGACCCGAACAATTACCTTTCCACCATCGCCAGCGATGTTTACGATTACCAGATCAAGAAGTACATCGGCGCATACGCTGCGGCAATGGGCGGCATCGACTGCCTGGTATTCACCGGCGGCATCGGCGAGAACGACATCAACGTACGCAAGGACGCCTGCGAGGATATGGAATTCCTGGGCATCAAGATCGACCTGGAGAAGAACAACCGCAAGGCCAGGGGAGAAATACTTGACCTTTCCGTTCCCGGATCCCGCTGCAAGGTGTACGTCATCCCCACCAACGAGGAACTTGCCATCGCCAGAGAGACCCAGAGCCTCGTTCTCGGGAAGTAAGGTAAAAACAGCCGGAAAATTACTAAAAAATAGTATTCCGGGCTAAAAAATGTTGTTGACATACCGGTCCCGGTTCTGTATAATAGCCGAGTCTGTGTAAGACAGAGACGTTTAGGCGTCACAGGAGGTGTTTACTAATGATTTGTCCTAAGAGAAGATGGTCCAAAGCCAGAACCCGTTCCAGAAGAGCGAACTGGAAACTTGAGACTCCGAATATAGTGAGATGCCCGCATTGCCACGAATTCAAACTTCCTCATACAGTATGCGGAAATTGTGGATATTATAAAGGCCGCGAAGTCGTTGCCATGGGCGAGGAATAATACAACTTTTCCGGTGCTATGAAAAAAGGGTTAATAAGTTACGTGGAACCCGGCAGTGCCGCTTACGAGGGCGGCATATTGCCGGGTGACTGTTTGTTAAAAGTTAACGGTCACACGATAAAAGACATATTCGACTACCGCTTTTACACGGCGGAGGAGAACGTGTCTCTCAAGCTTATGGACCCGGACGGAGAAGAATATATCGTAGATATCGAGAAAGATCCGGAGGAAGATCCGGGTCTCGTTTTTGCCGAGCCGCTCATCGATAAAGACAGAGGGTGCAATAATAACTGCGTGTTCTGCTTCATTGACCAGATGCCCAAAGGCATGCGGGACACGCTCTATTTCAAGGACGACGACACCCGGCTTTCGTTCCTTACGGGAAATTACGTCACTCTTACCAACGTCAGCCTCAGCGAACTGAACAGGCTTGTGAAATACAGGCTTTCTCCAATAAACGTCTCGGTGCATACCACGAATCCCGAGCTCAGGTGCAGTATGCTCAGGCATAAGGGCGCCGGAAATATCATGGACAAGCTGGACGTACTGAGAAAGGGCTGCATCACCGTCAACGCCCAGATCGTGCTTTGTCCGGGGTACAACGACGGGGCGGAACTCGAAAGGACGATCGCCGACCTGCTGACGATGAGCGACTGCGTTGCCAGCGTATCGGTCGTCCCCGTGGGCCTTACCAAGTTCAGGGACGGTCTCGAGGCGCTCAGGCTTCCTACTAAAGAAGAGGCGGCTGAGGTGATAGAATGCATTGGACGTTACCAGGAGATCGCCCTTAAAAAGACGGGGACGCGTTTCGTTTATCCCGCGGACGAGTTTTATATCTACGCCGGGATGCCCATACCGGACAACGATTTTTACGACGGTTATCCTCAGCTGGAGAACGGCGTAGGCATGCTGAGGCTGCTGGATTTTCAGGTGTGCGAATATATTCAGAAAAACAGGAAGAAGCTCCATAAAAAGCTGGGAGACGGCTTTTCGAGAGTCGTTGACGTAGCCACCGGCGTGGCGGCTTACGATTTTATCGGAAACCTGTGCAGGTACGTGGAAAACGAATTTCCCGGCCTTAAAACGAACGTCCACTGCATCGAAAACGACTTTTTCGGACATACGATCACGGTCTCGGGGCTGCTCACCGGCGTTGACCTTAAGCAGCAGCTCTCGGGAAAGATCACTTCCGGAGAACTTCTTATTACCGAAAATATGCTGAGGTCCGGAGAAGACGTGTTCCTGGACGACATGCACATATCCGACCTGGAGGACCTGCTGGGTATCAGGATAACGGCTGTGCCTGACAGCGGAGAAGCTTTCGTAAAAGCGTTATTGGGAGACTAAAAATGAACAGAACACCTGTAGTTGCCATAATCGGAAGGCCCAACGTGGGAAAATCCTCCTTCTTTAATTACGTTACAGGCATCCGTATCTCCATCGTGGAAGATACGCCCGGAGTAACGAGGGACAGGATATACGCAAAAGTGGAGTGGCGCGGCAAGACCGTGACGATGATCGATACGGGCGGCCTGGAAGTTGGAAGCGAAGACCCTATATTGGTGCAGATGCGCCGCCAGGCAGAGACCGCGGCCGAACTTGCCGACGTGATACTGTTTATGGTGGACGTCAATGCCGGCCTCACCGCAGGCGATATGGACATTGCCAACCTGATCAGGAAGATCCGGAAGCCGGTGCTGGTGGCCGTCAACAAAGTGGATAAAGTGGGAGACGCCCCTCCCGAAGTGTACGAATTCTACAACCTTGGGCTGGGCGAGATCTACCCCATATCGTCCGCACACGGCCTGGGGATAGGCGAGATACTTGACGCGATCTTCGAGAACCTGCCCGAGATACCCGAAGACGAAGCAGAGGAAAATATCATCAGCGTGGCGGTGGCGGGCAAGCCCAACGCCGGCAAATCTTCGCTTGTAAACAAAATAATCGGCAGCGACCGTGTCATCGTTTCTGACGTGCCCGGGACCACGCGTGACGCCATCGATACGTATACCGAAGTCGAAGGGCAGAAATATTGCTTCATCGACACCGCAGGGCTCAGAAAGCGTGGCAGAATTTCGGACAATATCGAAAAATACAGCACGGTGAGGAGCCTGGGAGCCATCGACCGGTCCGACGTGGTCATATTGATGATCGACGCCGTTGACGGGGTGACGGAACAGGATACCAAGATCGCCGGGTACGCGCTTGAGCAGGGCAAGGGCATCATAATCGCAATAAACAAGTGGGACCTGGTGGAAAAAGAGACGGATACAATGGAAAAGTACCGCCTTGACGTGCTGAACAAGCTGAATTTTATCATGTTCGCTCCCGTGGTGTTCTTCTCGGCGCTCACGGGTTCCCGCGTCAACAAACTGTACGGCGTCATAAAGACCGTCTACGAGGCCTCCTCAAAACGCATCCCAACTGGCCTTTTGAACGACTGCCTCACGGAAGCCATGATCACGGTCCAGCCTCCCTCCGACAAGGGCAAGCGGCTGAAGATATATTACATCACCCAGATCGCAGTAAAACCTCCCGTTTTCGTGATCAAATGCAACTCCAAGGAGCTGTTCCATTTTTCGTATCTCAGGTATATCGAAAACCAGCTCAGGAACAATTTCGACTTTACAGGCACTCCTGTAAGGTTTAAAATCAGAGAAAAAGATGAGGAGAAAGAAAACTGATTATGGACTGGATAATTATATGCCTTGCCGCGGGCATCGGATACCTCATCGGCAGTATCAGCGGAGCGATAATTATATCGAGAGCGGTCAATAAATCCGACGTCCGGACGCACGGCAGCGGCAACGCGGGCGCCACGAACATGCTCCGTTCCTTCGGTGCCAGGAGCGCGCTCCTAACTGTCTGCATCGATCTGTTAAAGGGCTTTCTGGCCTGCGGGCTCTGCGGCCTTCTGATGCATTTCCTGGGCGGCAGGTTCGGTTATATTGAAGGCGTGTGCGTCGGCGGCCTGTTTGCCGTTATCGGCCACAACTGGCCCATTTATTTCGGATTTAAGGGCGGCAAGGGCGTATTGACGGCCTTCGCCGTGATGCTTATGATATCACCTCTGGCGGCGGCATCCGCTTTCGTGGTCTTCCTGATCGTCGTACTGATCACCAGGTACGTTTCTCTGGGATCCATACTGGCCGCGGTCTCGCTTCCCGGCTTCGTGGCGCTCTATCTGTTCCTGTTCGGGGATCAGGTGCTGTCCATCAGATTTTTCGTCAGTCTGATACTGGCCGTCCTCATCGTGGCCCGACACCATTCCAACATAGGAAGGCTTATCAAAGGCAACGAGAGCAAATTGAGTTTTAAGAAGAAAGAGGCAACAAATGATAATACTGCTGCGCAATGAAGCCGATCCTAAAAACGTCAGCGCCCTTAAAGAGAGGCTTGCGGGCTGGAACGTGAAAGTCTCCAGCGCAGACGTCTTCGGGACCGAAGCGCTGAAGCTTGAAGGCGACCTGGACAAGGTGGATTTTTCCCTGGTCAAGTCTTTCGACTGCGTGTCCACGATCACCAAGACCGGCGATCCCTTTAAGTTCGCGTCCAGGAGGAACTATCCTGAAAAGACTGTGATCGAAGTGGGAGGCGTGAAGATAGGGGACGGGAGCTTCAACGTTATTGCCGGGCCCTGCTCAGTGGAATCCGACGAGCAGATATGCGGCATTGCCGCCTCCGTTAAGGAGAGCGGCGCCACCATACTCCGCGGAGGCGCTTTTAAGCCCAGGACTTCTCCCTACGCGTTCCAGGGGCTGAAGGCCAGGGGCATAGAGATGCTATCAGAGGCGAAGAAACGCACCGGCATGCCTGTGATATCGGAGATCGTGGACATCTCTTCTCTGCCTTATTTCGAGCACGTGGACATCATCCAGGTGGGAGCAAGAAACATGCAGAATTTCGAGCTTTTAAAAGAGCTCGGGCACATCAACAAACCGGTGCTCTTAAAACGTGGCCCTGCCAATACCATAGAGGAGTTTCTGCTGAGTGCGGAATATATACTTTCCGGCGGCAACAGGAACGTGATCCTCTGCGAGCGCGGAGTCCGTACGTTTGAAAGCATGACCAGGAATACGCTGGATATCGCGGCAATACCGATCTTGAAGAAGCTTTCTCATCTGCCCGTTTTCGCGGATCCCAGCCACGCCTGCGGCAGGTCCGATATCGTACCCGCCATTGCCATCGCATGCTGTGCGGCCGGAGCCGACGGCGTGATGGTGGAAGTGCACAACGACCCGGTCAACGCCTTTTCCGACGGCGCCCAGTCGATCACTCCCGCGGCTTTTTCGGAAATGATGAAAAAGATCCGCGCCGTGTCGAAGATCAACGAAACCGTATAATGATTGCCCGAAAAAACAATGCCGGCGCGCTCTCCTTTAACCGGAAAACGCGCCGGTAATTTTTTGTTTGCCTTCCGGCTTTACGTTAGATCCCCGGAAGGATGGAAGTTGCCACCGAGAAGTAGATCAGCAGCGAAACCGCGTCTACGATGGTGGTTATGAAGGGACTTGCCATGACCGCCGGGTCGAATCCGATCTTCTTTGCCAGCAGCGGGAGAGTACATCCGATGAACTTGGCGATTACTATCGTCAATGCCATGGTTATACATACTACCAGCGCCACGGTCCAGTCCACGTTCTCGTGAAGCAGCAGATTGTTGATCAGCATTATCTTCAGGAACGTTGCCACCGCCAGCGAAATGCCGCACAGGATGGAGACCCGGGCTTCTTTCCAGATGACCCGCAGTATGTCGCTGAATTCGATCTCTCCCAGAGATAAGCCACGGATGATGGTGACCGAAGCCTGGCTTCCGGAGTTGCCGCCCGTGTCCATCAGCATGGGAATGAACGAAGTAAGTATGACCACTTTTGCCAGCGCCGATTCGAACGAAGAAATGATCATTCCGGTAAACGTGGCGGATACCATCATCAGCATCAGCCAGGGGATACGGCTCTTCCAGATGTTGAATACCGACGTTTTCAGGTACGGCTTCTCCATAGGCGTGATGGCGTTCATTTTTGCGAAGTCTTCTTCCGCCTCTTCCTGGATGACGTCGATGGCGTCGTCTACCGTTACGATACCGACCAGCCTGTGCTCCAGGTCGACCACCGGGATGGCCAGCAGGTCGTATTTCTCGATCAGCTTCGAAACGTCTTCCTTGTCCGCGTCGGTGGTGGTGAAGATCACGTTCTCGTCCATTATGTCGGCAATGACCGCTTCCTGGGGAGAAGTGAGCAGCGTCATAACGGTGACCAGCCCTTTAAGCTTCCTGTTGCCGTCAATGACGTAGCAGGTGTAGATGGTCTCTTTGTTGAGGCCCGTCTCCCGGATCTTGTCGAAAGCGTCGGCAACCGTCATGCTTTCGGTCAGGTCGACGTATTCGATGGTCATTATGCTTCCGGCGCTGTCTTCCGGATAATGCATTATGTCGTTGATCTTGGCTCTGCGCTCGGGGGATATGCTCTTCAGTATACGCCTCACCACGTTGGCGGGCATTTCTTCGATGATGTCAACGGTATCGTCGACGAACACGTCCCTCATGACCTGTTCCAGCTCTTCGTCGGAGAAGGCACGGATCAGCACTTCCTGCTGGTCCGAATCCATTTCTACGAACGTATCCGCGGCAAGCTCTTTGGGAAGTATGCGGAAGATAAGGGGGACCTTTTCGATAGGCACCTCTTCCAGCATCATTGCGATATCTGCCGGCTCCAGCTCGGCCAGCAATTCTTTCAGTTTCTGAAAATCCTTGTTTTCGATCAGTTCGTACGCGTGCTCTATCTTGTTCTCAAGAATGTCTTCCGCGTTGTTTTCAAATTCGTTTTCGTCCTGCATAGACCTTATCCTTTCTTCTTTCCGCTTCTTGGGCGGATCAATAAAGTAAAGGGGGCAGACTGTGCATACGGAACGGTATATTATGAAAAAAGTTAAACTCCGCTTTTAGGGTAAGGATCAGGGAAACAGTGAAAGCGGTGAAACAAACTTGATCATAATATTGCATAAAGGAACGCCTGAATCAGCGCTACTATGCCCGGGAACCGTACTGCTACTACCTCCGGCATCCATTTGTTTCACCTCACAATTTATTGATCTGTTACGGTAGACCGCTACTGCATTATAGTTTACGGGTTTCTTACGTGTCAAGCATAAAAATCATCATTTTTTTCGCTTTTCATCTTCGGGAAATATCACGTAGATTCGGGAAATATGTGTAAATTTTTAAAAATTACCGTAAATTTTGAAAAATTTGACGAAATAAAGCAGGCGGGTCAATATTTTATCGAAAGGGGGCGGCAGCGTGTTTTTAATGATCGCATATTTCGTAATGACCGGCATTTTGTTTTTTGCAGCACGGTCGGACGTCAAAAACAGGGCGGTGGGCAATATCTATCCTTTGCTGGTGCTGGCAGTAAGCGCCGCGGCCGTCACGTTCAAATGTCTGTCGGACAGAGAAACGGCATTGACCGCTTTACTGTTCGCCATCGCAGGTGCGGGAGCCGGATTCCTGTTGACGGCGATACCTGCCGTAAAAGGGGAGATAGGAGGAGCGGACGTCAAGATATTGACCGCTGCGGGACTGGGGCTTGG
>JAEFAM010000143.1 GCA_016287565.1 Clostridia bacterium | reverse complement strand
TTACAAATTCCAGTGCCTTTTCGTAATCGGAGACCATAAGATTTGCGTACTCGCCGACGATATGAATCTGCCTGATCTTCATCCTGTAGTATTCGTCAAGCAGTCTGTAGTCATCAGCCTTGAATCTTGCTTTGTTATCGGTCACGAGACGCCTGATCTCCATACCGTTGTATATCACAAGAAAACCGCCCTCGATCTTCAGAGCTCCGATCTTTGACAGATACAGAAGGGCGTCTTCCATGTCCGAAACGGTGGTCTTGTCGGGAGAGATCTCCATTCTCGGCGTGTCATTGTATTCATTGAAAAGACCTACAAGGGAAAACTCCACCCGCTTTTCATCGCTGACATTCGGGATGTCAGAGGCTCTCCGGTAAAGTGTCTCTAAAATAAATCTGCACAGTTCGATACGGGTCTCGTGTTTTGAGATGATCTTCGCAAGTTCCATTGAAGGAACCACGGTGACGTATCCGGTAGATTCATCCTGGTCTTTGCGGATGTAGTTCTTGATCGTCAAAAAATAGAGCAGTGTTCTAAGGTTTTTGACGGTGGAAAAATGAAGTCCCTCCTTCAGCGCCGCGTCGTTGATCTCCTTAAGCGAGTGATCGCAGCCCTCCTCGGTGAAGTGGTCGATAAGGAATCTCTCCAGTTTGGCAAAACGCTCCAGCAGCTGCCGGGACCTGTTTTCGGAGTCGGAGCTGAAGATATAGGCTGACATGTCCAGCATATCCGCAAGTATCTTTTCCTGACGCATCATGTTGACTGCGTCGATCACGTCCTGCTTGTCCAGCCCCAGCGTGTCCGCGAGATAATCCACCCGGCTCTCGGCGTCATCGTTACCGGCCTCGGCCCTGCTTCGTGTGGATACGAGAGCTTTTATTATTCGCTTCGCGTCGGTCTTCTGCCGGTCTGTGGAAAGTAGGCGCGATCTGTCTATGCGGAAGGATGCCTCCTGCATATTCTTTACCATTATGCTTGTCGCGTATACGTGCGGAACGTTTTGACCGCGCTTTACGAAGCCTGCGGTCTCAAGCGCGGCGACTGCGGTCTTTACGCGTGTTTCCACGTCGGAAACGCTGTCGTCCCAGCCTGCCTGGCGGGCTATTTCAAGCGGAGAACAGCATACCGACGGGCGGATCCTGGTCAGGTCCTTTATTGCCTTCCAGACCTGCTGGATCTCACTGATGCTGAGTTTGGTCTGGTTCAGCAGAATGAAATGCTTGTCAAGATCGTCGTTGTTGAAGAGCACGTAGCATTCCGCGTTCAGCCCGGGGTCCCGGCCGGCGCGGCCTGCTTCCTGAACGTAATTTTCAAGCGAGTCAGAGATGTCGTAATGGATTACAAGTCCGACATCCTTTTTATCGACTCCCATCCCGAAGGCGGAGGTGGCGACAATTACCTTTACGTCGTTTTTGATAAAGGCTTCCTGGTTCTGGACCTTTTCTGTCGATTCCATTTTCCCGTTGAACGGGAGTGCCGGAAATCCGTCCGACGTAAGCTTTTCGGCAAGTTTCTCGGAGCGTCCTGTGCGCGATACGTAGACGATGGTCGGACAACCTCTCCGTGCAATAAGATTGCGCAGAGTGTTGTACTTTTCTTCTTCGGTTTCCCTGAAAAGGACAGAGTAGCGCAGGTTCTCCCTGGAAGCGGAAGAGGCAAATAGCTCAAGATCAAGATCAAGCTTTCTTTTGAAATAATCTCGGATATCGCTGATTACCTTCTGTTTGGCCGTGGCGGTGAAACAGGATACGGGGATCGGTCTTTTGTCCGTTTTCTTTTTTTGCAGTTCCCGAATAAAGTCGCCGATGTAAAGGTAGTCCACTCTGAAATCCTGTCCCCATGCGGAAAAGCAATGAGCCTCGTCGATAACAAAGCGGTCTATGTTTCTTGAAAGAAGCATTTTCTCGATTGATCGCGAGCGAAGAAGTTCGGGAGAGATGTAAAGAATGGATGCCGAGCCGTTTGCAACCCGCTCGTACGAGTCTGCGCGTTCTATGGGATCCAGAATTCCGTTTATAGTTACGGCGGATGTTATTCCCAGATTGGACAGATGGTCCACCTGGTCCTTCATAAGAGACTGCAGAGGCGATATAACTACGGTAAGGCTGTGAGAGTTCTTTCCTGCCATCAGGGCGGGCAGC
>JAEFAM010000142.1 GCA_016287565.1 Clostridia bacterium | reverse complement strand
TTAACGTAACCGTCATCCCACTGATTCTTCTCGATGTCATCGATGACCGATTCGATCTTTGCGGTAAGATCTTCGTCAGGATGTTTCGCGAGCACGTATGACGCACCCTCGATCCACTTCGCAACGTCTGAATCCCAGAATATGTGAGGTCTGTTGGGTTCTCCCTCTTTCCAGGTGCATGAAAACGCTTTTACTCTTCCGGTCTCGTTAAAACGGTCGTAAACCGCGCCGATCGTAACGTCTTCATTTAGTTTTTCAATGTGCGAAAGAAATCCGCCTGTTAATTCCGTATCTGCGAATCCGATCTGTTTAATACTCATATCTGTACCTCCGCACCGGATAAAAGCTCCGGTTTATTCAGCTTTTCGTTGTCAATGATACCATATGCGGCGTCCGGCGGTCAATCGCCTGTCACCGTGAAATTGAATCCGTACCGTTCGTCATCAGAATTATCCGCGACCCACAGCGTAAATTTGCCGGGTTCAACGATCCACTTGAGATCTGAATTGACGAATGCCAGCCTCGATGCAGGCAGCGAAAGTTCCACTCTCGACGATCCGCCTTTAGGCAGGAATACCTTTTTGAAACCCTTAAGTTCCTTGACCGGACGCACGCGCGAAGCTACCAGATCACGCACGTACAGCTGCACTACCGCCGCACCGTCGCGATCACCGGTATTGGTAACGGTAAGGCTTATTCTAAGCTCGCCGTCTGCAGGCATAGAGTCTGAACTCAAAGTGATGTTGGAATATTCGAACGTGGTATATGACAGCCCGTAGCCAAAAGGATACAGCGGCTTGATGGGGCAATCCATATACTTTGACTCGAAACGCCAGCGGCCGTTCGCAGGGCGCCCTGTGGAAGGATGATTATAATAGATAGGCACCTGCCCGACGGTATAAGGGAAGGAAGTCGTAAGATGTCCGGACGGGTTCACTTTACCGGTAAGCAAATCGGCGACTGCATTTCCCGCTTCAGTACCGGGCTGCCATATATTGAGAAGCGCGGCGACCTTATCTTTAAAATTCGTAAGCACCAGCGGACGACCTGCGGAAACGAGGCAGATGACAGGTTTTCCCGTAGCGCAAAGTGCGAGGACAAGTTCTTCCTGAGAGCCGCAGAGGTTAAGATCCGCCTTTGAACCGGCCTCGCCGGCCATTCCGTTTTCCTCTCCGACGACGGCAATTATAACGTCTGAACATGCCGCGCGCGCCGCGATCGCTTCGATCTCTTCCTTCTCCATATGCACAAAAGTAGCGCCGGGAATAACGTCAATATCAGCCTCGGGAATTGCCGCCTTGAGTCCGGCTTCGATCGTGACCGTGCGCGAAGGATCTGCGATGCCGCACCATCCTCCCAGCAGATGCGCCTGGCCGCACGGATGAGTAAGAGGACCTGTCAGCGCGATATTCTTAACATCTTTGAGCGGCAGTATACCGTTGTTTTCCAGCAGCACAGCGCACTGCGCGCCCGCTTCACGCGCCAGCGCCAGATGCTCGTCGCAGAAAAATATTTTCGCCGTCCGGGTCAACGTAAGGCTCGTCAAACAATCCGAGCAGGTATTTTAGGGTGAGAATCGACAGCACGGAGCGGTCAATATCTTCCATCTTTATTTTGCCTTCTTCTAAAAGGGCAGGGATATTGTCGTTGTACATATCTCCGGCCATCAGCATGTCAACGCCTGCGCTGAATGCTTTTTGGACCGCATCCTTAGAATCAGCTGCATAGCCGTGAGCAATAAGTTCTCCTACGGCACCCGCGTCAGAAACAACGAAACCTTTAAAACCGAATTGACCGCGAAGCACGTCGGTAAGCAGATCATGATTCGCTGTAGCCGGAACACCGTTGACGTCGTTAAAAGCAGACATGACCGTTGCCGCCCCGGCGTCGATCCCGGCTTTGAAAGGCGGCAGATACACCTCGTGAAGAGTCTCGAGCGAAATATCAGCCGAATTGTAATCGCGGCCTCCGATGCACGCACCGTACGCGGCATAATGCTTCATACACGCGAGCAGATGATCTTTCCCGGGCGCATCGCCTTCGCCCTGAAACCCCTTCACCGCAGCGGCGGCAAATTGCGAACACAGATACGTATCTTCGCCGAAACCTTCCATTATCCGGCCCCAGCGCGGGTCGCGGGCAAT
>JAEFAM010000063.1 GCA_016287565.1 Clostridia bacterium | reverse complement strand
GCCGGAAAGAATGCCGAACTCATGGACCCAGCCCAGCGCGTAGTCGGAACAGTCGGACCACCAGTAATTGTCCTTGAGTTTGAGTACGGAATCGTTGTTGCTCTGTCTGCCGACCAGACCGCCGGCGTATGCCCAATAAACCGGATCGTAATATTCACAGTCCACACCGTCTTTGCCGGAATGTTTTGGATGATCATCAGGGGCGAAGCAGTAGCACCTGGTAATTTTGACTTCGCTGCGGGAATCGCCCAGGATGCCGCCGGCTTCTCTGTACGCATAGACTGCGCCGCGATTATAGCTGTCAGTGATGCTGGCGCCTTTGGCATATCCGATTATGCCGCCGGCGTGTCTGCCGTCGGCTTCGATATCTCCGGTATTTCCGCATTCTATCACGGAGACCTGGTTGCCGTAACCGACGATGCCGCCGACGGTAGTATCTTCATCGGAAGACCCCTTGCCTCTGACGTCGCCGCTGTTTATGCAATATTTAATAGTACATCCTACGTCAACGGGTTCGTTGAAGCCTACGATACCTCCCACGTCCTGGTTGCCCGTCACGTCGCCTTTGTTGTAACAACTGACGATGGCGCTGGATCTCTGATAGCCGCAAATGCCGCCGACCTTTTCGGTCCCGCTGACGTCGCCTTCGTTAATGTTGATCTGCAGCGTATCGCCGCCGTCGTACGTCAGGCCGACGATACCGCCGGTATACGTCGTGCCGCTGACGTCTCCTTTGTTGATGTTATTTGAAATATTGGCGTTGCTGAAGCCGGCAATACCGCCTGTATTTGATTTGCCCGAAACGTCTCCGTGGTTGGTGCAGTACCTGACCCTTGCGGAACCCACTCCTCCTGTATAGTTAAACACTGCATAGCCTGTTATACCGCCAACCTGATTGCCGGAGCCTTTAACGTCTCCGCGGTTGATGGAATTGAGCACGTCTTCGCTGTGGTCTTGTGTTCCTGCGATACCGCCGACACGTTCTTTTCCGGTGATCTTTCCGGTGCTGGTGCATTTGTCGATCCCGGCGCCTCTGAGAAGTTCTCCGGCAATACCGCCCGTCCTGCTGCCGCCGGTGACGTTGCCGTTGCTGATACAGTTTTCGATGCTGCAATACTGCGTTGAACCTGTGATGCCGCCGGTCTTGGAACCGCCGGACACCGTGCCCCGGTTGGTGCAGTTTGTAATACTCTTGGGGTCATTTGACGCAGCCGTGAGCGCGCCGATTATGCCGCCCGTGCGTTCGCTGCCGTTGCTGTCCACGTCGCCTTCATTTACACATTCGAGGATAGTCAGCTTATCGCCGTATCCGGTCATACCGCCGGCGCACTGCCCCTTTGAGGTGACGGCCGCCTTGTTGGTGCAATACCATATATCGCCGTTGGATTCTCCGGCAATTCCTCCCGCGTACGAGTCGCCGCCGGACTCGGCGGTCACGTTGGCGTATTTTTCGTTCAGGCAGTTGGTTATATGGCCGATGCTTCCTTCGTTTATGCCTGCGATGCCGCCCGCGTATTTACTGCCTTTGATCACGCCGGTGTTGGTACAGTTGGTGATGGCATTGTTAGAACCTCCGGCGATGCCGCCGCCTTTTTCGGTGAAGTTGACGGCAGCGTCGTTAAAGCAGTTGTCGATGGTCCCTTCGTTGTAGCCCGCGATGCCTCCGACGTAGGAACTGCCGTTGACCGTGCCGCTGAAAGTACAGCTGGTGATCCTGCCGGTATTGGTGTTGCGGGCCGCGATGGCGCCTACGTTATCATTGCCCTTTACCGTGCCGCTGAGCGAGAGGTTCGTCACTTCTCCGGAGTTACGGCCGAAAAGTCCCACGTAGTTTTTGGACTTGTCGGAAAGGTTTAACCCGGTTATGGAACGGCCGTTGCCGTCGAACGTTCCCTTGAACGGCGTGGACTCGGTACCGATCGGCTCCCAGGATGAGATGCTGCTCATATCCACGTCGTTTACGAGGATGATAAGCAGGTTCTCAAATGTATTGCCGTTTTTCACGTTGGTTGAAAGCGTCCTGAGATCTTCCGCGTTTTCTATACGGTAGGGATCTCCGTTGGTTCCGCTGCCTTTCATTCCGGTGATCGCCGCGTTCACGGTGGCGGCCGGCTGTGTGGCAATGACGATAGCCGCTGCTATCAGTATCAGCGCGATGGCGCCGATGATCTTGGTCAACAATGAACAGTGCCTGGACATACTGAAATCCCTCCTCGGGTCTGTGAATGGACACGGTGCGGTCCTCCTTTTTATATTAACACGCGTGAAGGCTAAAATCAACTGCGGAAGGGACAGAGGCTTCGTCCAAGAGATTGAAAATAGGTATATTTCCAGCGTTTTTTCGAAGCGGAAAGTATATATTTTTATTGGTCAAAAAGTAAAATGGCGCTGTTAACGTCAATAAAAAGGTTGAAACAGAGTGGTTGGGAAGGTATAATGTTGCACGAGAAGAGAGATCGTAAAGTGCGGCGTCCGACGTGTCAATCAGTGCAAAGAGACGCATTTGACGGAGTTTATCGAGTTGCAACGCCTTTCTCTTCATTAGACGATATCCGGAAGAGTTCGTCGGATAATAGCAATAAACACAGGAGGTTTTTATGTCTTTCAGAGCACTCCCTAATGAGAAAGTGGTTTTCAGCGGTAAGTTTATCAGCGTTAAGTTGATCCACCGTATCAGTTACATTGCGTTTGTCGCCACAGCGCTTATTTCTTTGATCTGCTTTTTGAGCGACCGCAACGATAAAGAACCTTTCGTCGCTGCTTTTATGAGAGTAAAAAGCGTTATGATCTGGACGATCATCGCCGTGATACTGTTTATTTTGACCCTGATCACAGGCATTATATGGGTATTGATCCATACTTCGGAAGTTAAAATAACCACGCGCCGTGTTTATGCGAAGAGCTTTTTCCGCAGAGAGGTCAATATCCCGTTAGAGAAGATCGTCTTCTATGGATCTGCATGGCAGTTCATTTTACCGAATATCCAGTTTGTCCGTTCTCCTTCAGGCAGAATATTCATCTCTCTGCTGACAAAAGAAAGCGGCGACGAATTTATGTCTACCATTCAGAAACTGGTCAACGGAAAAGAGACCTACACAGACGAAATCGAAGGCCTGGAAGCCGCGGAGAAGATATGTCCCCATTGCGGAGCCGTTGTCGACGACGATATGCTCTTCTGCGGCGAATGCGGTAAAAAATTATAATTAAATTTTGTACCGTTCAGGCGGATAAAGACATTGCTGGCTGCTTTTTAGCAGTTTGATAGAACGAGAGTGAACGCTATGAAAACAAAGTATTGCACAAGCTGCGGTGCGCCGCTTCGGGAAGGTTTGGCGTTCTGCGTGAAATGCGGAGCGAAAGTCAAGGCGGATAAAAATACCGATCCCGGGAAAACTCAGAACGTTGCCCCAAAGAAGGAAGAAGTAATTGCTCCTGATCCGATGCCGGAGAGCAAGGAAAACGTGATCAAAGAAGTTCCGGCGCCTGTAGAGATCAATAATTCGGAAACGCTGGTCCGTCGCGCGGAGCTGTTTCTTGAAGAAGAGGATTTCTCGAAAGCATTAGATTATTGTGAAAAAGCGCTGGACGTCGACCCGGAAAACGCCAGTGCATATGTTTGCCGTCTTGCCGCCAAAAAAAGGCTTACGGGAACAGATAAACTTGCCGATCTGGATCAGCCTCTTGACGATGATATCGATTATAAACGGGCCGTACGGTTTGCGACGGATGAACTGAAAGCAAAACTTAACGAGTGTAACGAAGGTATTAAGCACCGGCTTGAAAGCGAACGGCTTGAGTCCCTATATAACAAGGCAATATCGGCCGCGGCGGGAGCGTCAAGCGAATCCGAACTGCTCTCATGCGCCGGTCAATTTGACGCTTTGTCCGGGTACAGAGATTCGGCAGCTCGAGCTTCTGCGCTTAGAGAAAAAGCTTCGGAGTTGCAGGAGAAGGTCTTGCCGGCGGTCAATAACGAACCTGATGAAAGATCGGATGTTGATGCCGATGAGGATAAGAATGAGGATAACGATAAGGATAAGGCAGAGAATAATAGAGACAAGAAAATAAACCGGCTGATAGCCGTAATGTTAATTGTTGGTGGTTTGGCACTGGCGGCTATGGCGGTTTCTTTGCTTTTCATAACAGGAGTGTTTAATAATTCTCCGCGGAAGTCCAATGTTGTACAGGTCGGCGGCACAATTACTTTTGGAAAATACGAGCAGGACAACGACCTGTCAAACGGGGCGGAGGATATCGAGTGGATCGTTCTTAGTATTGAAGATAATAAAGCACTGGTGATCAGCAAATACGCGCTTGATTGTAAGGCATACAATTATATCAAGACAAATATTACCTGGGAATACTGTTCTATTAGAAAGTGGCTTAACGATACTTTCTGTAATTCTGCATTCAGTTCGGAAGAACAGGAAAAGATAGAGATCACTAAAGTTTATAATGACGTAAACCCTGATTTCACTACGTTTGTTGGGAGCGCTACTGAGGACAAGGTTTTCCTTTTAAGCATTCCTGAAGTCAGACAATACTTCAGTTCGGAAGAGTCTTTGGAATGTATTGCGACAGAATATGCCAAAAGATTGGGAGTTTATACGTATACCACTGATGACAATATAGACGGCAATGACACCTGCTGGTGGTGGCTGCGTACACCGGGCGCTTATTCTATGTTTGCTTCGAGCGTTACCCATACTGGTTTAATTGACACTACCGGTCAAAACGTCGCTCGGAATACTAATGCCGTTCGTCCGGCTATGTGGATCAATATCGGGTCATAATCATTGGAATTTGTTTTATACGACGAATTAGTAAAATAACACATTATCACAGCATTTATTAGTTGCAGGAGGAATTTGATCATGAAAAAGACATTGTCGATGCTGACCGTCCTGGCGATGGTCATCTCGCTGGCCGCAGGGCCGTTGACCGCCGTTTTTGCTGAAAACAGCAGCGCAGGCGACGGACAAAACGATCCGGAATACGTCCGGTTCACCGGAGCCGGGTTTGACCCCTACGCTTCTTTCGAGTTCAGCGATAACGGGCAGTACGATACGATAGATCCCGACAGCGTAAGATGGGCGGCGATCCGCCACCGCACCGCGGCAAGGTACAACGAGAACAACGTGGAATATATTGCCCAGTTTTACGTGATCCCCCCAGCGGAGCCCTTCATTCCCGCCCATTATATCTATTCCGGGGAGTGGGAGACGACGATACTGGATATGACCTCCGTTGCCGCGCTCTACGGCCGCGAATCGATCTGGGATTCGGACCACTATACAGCGGCAAGTCAGATACGCCTTGATCCGCTGGAGCCGGACCGCGATGCAGATAATTTCGACGACAGCACCGGACGCGGCATAGTCACGGAAGGGGACTACGTCGACATCGCCTGGATCGCGTTCTTCGAGAAGGAAGAGGACGCCAGGGCATACACCGGCAGTGAAGATACGCCGTATTGCCTGCTGGACGCCAACAGCCTTTCCAGCCCCTTCCAGATCCATAATCTCAAAGCCGACTATATGGGAGGCCAGAGCGTCGACCCCGAAGCCACCGACGCGCCGGTGGAGATATCCGGGCCCTCCGCGCTGTTCGCCTTAAATTATGAAGACGAGCTCAACGATTTGCTATTCGCAGGAAACCGCAATCTTATAGAAGACGTTTCGTTCAATGATAACTGCTACCTGATCTCCGTCTCTGCCGGCGGCGACCAGAATATGGATATCTGCTTCGGCACTTTGGCTGCGGACGGTTACATCGACGCCATTTCCGCGGACGAGAACAAGGTGGTCCAGCTGGCGGTACGCATCGATCCCGAGGCGGGCGGCGTCAACGGCAACCTCTACTGGCAGACGGATGAACATCCCGGCTACAGCGAGCCCCAGAACGCGGCATATAAATACGACAATACCACCGATATACAGGTGGTCAACATCGATTTCACCAAGGTCAAAAGATGGGAAGGAAACGTGGGCAACCTGCGTTTCGATCCTTTCCCGGAGACCAAGGAAGATACCGAAGTGGAACTGTATTACATAGCTTTCTTCACGAACCTGGAATCCGCCGAGGCATATGCCGAGAAGTTCCTGGCAGAAGGGCTGCCCGCCACTCCCGCGCCTACGGAAAAGCCTACGGCTGCTCCCACCGCGGAACCTACCGAAGCGCCTACGGCCGCGCCCACCGACGCTCCGGCGACCGATGCTCCCGCTACCGACGCGCCCGCGACGGAAGGTAAAGGTGACGAGAACAACGGAGACAGCAAAGATGATCAGGCAAAGAAGGGGATACCCACCGGCGCCGTCATCGGAATAGTAGCCGGAGCTGTAGCAGTGGTTGCCGCGATCTGCGCCGTCGTCATCGTCAAGACCAAAAAGAAATGATCGGAGCTGCGGACGTATCTGAACGCATATAACGCACATGACAAGAGAAGCGGCAGGCGGTCTCAAAAAGGCCGCCTGCCGTTTGTGCGCCGCTGCTGATCATTGCCGCGCTTCGACTGTATTCAGTTCGCCTTATCCTTGAGCTCCAGCGCCTGCTTCTCCACGAAATCCGCAACTTCTTTCACCGTCTCCGGCTTAAGCGGCAGCGGGATCCCGGCGCGCTCCAGCGTCTCGAAATATCCGTACATTCCGCCCATACTGCAGAGTTTCAGATAGCTTGACCAGGCGTCGCCGCCTTCGGCCTTGATCCTGTAGAGGGAGAAAGCGTCCAGCTGGGCCAGCGCGTAATCCACGTAGTAGAAGGGGTACAGGAAGATGTGCTGCTTCTGCATCCAGAAACCGCCGCCTTCCAGGAATTCGTTGCCGTCGTAGCTGCGCCAGGGCATATATTTACGTTCGATCTCGCGCCAGATCACGCGGCGCTCGGCAGCAGTGGCAGATGGGTTTTCGAACACTTTGTGCTGGAATTCGTCAACGCATACCAGGTAGGGGATGGTCTTGAACGCGTCGCAGAAGTGAGCGAAAAGGTATCTGCCGGTCTTATCCCCGAAGAACCGCTCCATATACGGATATGCGAACATTTCCATCGTCATCGAATGGATCTCGTTGATCTCGCTGGTGGAGAAGGTCAGCATCGTCATCGGAAGCCTGCGTGAAGAATAAAAGGCCTCGAAAGCGTGACCGGCCTCGTGGGTCAGCACGTCTATATCTGCAGAGGTGCCGTTGAAGTTGGAGAAGATGAAAGGCGCCTTGTAATCTGCCAGGAACGTGCAGTAGCCGCCCAGGTGCTTGTTTTCGCGGGTGACGAAATCGAACAGCTCGTGTTCCGTCATAAAGTTGAAAAATTCGCCGGTCTCGGGTGACATCTCTTCGTACATCAGGCGCGCCTTTTCGGTCAGTTCCTCCGGAGTGCCGATGGGGGAGGCGTTGCCGTCCGCAAACATCAGGTCCTCGTCGTACCATTCCAGTTTGTCAAGGCCGATGCGCTCCGCCTGCGCCTTGAACATACGTTCGCAAAGCGGAGTGACGTACTTCCTGACTGCTTCCCGGAACGCGGCAACGTCTTCCGCCTTGTAATCGTAGCGGCCTCTGGCAAGATACACGTAATCGATATAGCTCTTGAATCCCAGCTTTTTGGCGATCCTGCAGCGGGTCTTGACCAGCTTGTCGTACAGCTCGTCAAGTTTGTCCGAAACGCCTTCGTACAACTTTGCCCAGGCCTCGAAAGCCGCCTTGCGCTCGGCCCGGTCGGTGGACTGCATATGCTTTAAAAGGCCGTAGAAGTTGCACGTTTCGCCCATGAATTCCACGGAACATGCGGCCGCGGTCTTGGAGTATGTGGTCGTGAGATTGCTCTCCTTTATCATGTCAAGTATGACCGCGGGCTTGACCAGTTTGATCTGGGTCTCCGTGTCCTGGAAGAAGTGTTTTCCGTATTTTTCTTCCAGCTGAGGACGGAAGGGACTGTCGAGCATGGCTTTGCCCGCGGCCTTTACCACCAGCATCAGCTTAGGCATGGCGCGGTTGAAGAACTTGATCTCGCCGTCGTAATATTCGTCCTTCATATTCATAGTATTGCGCACTGAAGCGATGACCTGCTGCGTCGCCACCGTCTCCGTGATCTTCGTAAACGCGGTGAACGCTTCGTCCGCTTCTTCGAACGACTTCGCTTTCTTAAACTTTTTAAGCCAGGCGGAATATTCTTTTTTCGCTTTCGCCACGTCGGGCCTGGTGTAGACAAGATCTTTGAATTTTTCCACGGTCAATACCTCTCTTCTGTGTGTGGTTCGTGCGGCGCGTCAATGCGGCGCCGCGGGGAACGGTGATATTTTACACTTTTTATCGATTTTTTGAAATACGGGTAGATAAAGGTCAATTTTCACAGCCGGTTTCTCCGGCCGGTTTCCTCAGAACCCTTCCAGCTTCTCCCAGAGCCCCGAATTCTGCATAAACGCTTTGTAGGCAGAAAGATTGACCCCTGCGCCGATATCGCCTGCGAAATGGTTAAGGCCCTTGACCGCGCCGGAACCGTCCTTGCCGCCGCCCTCGCTGTTCCATTTGAGCAGGTAATAATGGCCCGGAAGCGCCCTGAAACGGGCAAGTTTCTGCGCGCAGTCCGCTTCGACTCTGGTCTCGCCGTTCAGTATTTTTTCTCCCGTGAGGCCGTCGGTCACCGCGTACGTAACGGTCAACGGCTCGTGCAGGTCGCTGGCCGCCACCAGCGTAACGAGGCCGTCCTCTCCGGGTTCGTCGCACATCAGGCAGAAAGGCTGCTGTGAGCGTTTGATATATTCGTAAGCCAGTTTTTTTCTGCCGTACCAGTCCACTACCGCGTCGGAGACCTGGGGCCAACCGTCGATGACGTTCCACCATATTATGCCGCTGCGGTACCATTTTCCGATGCGGAAATGCTCAATGAAAAATTTCATTGCCTCCGCCTGGGAGATCTGGCTCTCAAGCGCGTACGTTTCGATATCACGAGGCGCCGTTCCGAACAGCCTTTCCACCTGCCGGGTCATCAAAGGCACGCGGTACGCGAAAGGCGCCGAAGGGTCGGTCTCCATGCTTGCCGAATGGACCAGCCATTCAGGATCGGTGCATACGGCGCCGTCGCCACGGTTTTCGAGCGCTTCCTCAGAGAGAAAAGAACGGAGCGTCGCCGGTGAAGGGCAGCCGTGGTATCCGGTCTCGGAAGCGAAGTGGCATATGGACTGATCGTAATAGAATTCGCCTTTAAAGAAGTCCCTGGGACCCCACAGATGGTCTTCCGCAGGGAGCCTGCCGGTGGCAAACACTTCTTCGTCCATATATGGGGAGCTGGGCAGGTAGGGGCGGAAGCCGTCATGCCGTTCCACCACGCCGGCAATAACTTCCCGGGTGAGTTTGTTGGCGTTGGGATCCACGCGGTTTACGGGTTTGCCGTTAACGGAACCGCCGCGCCATTGACAGAAAATGTCGTTTTCATTGTCCCCGGACCACAGCGCTAAAGAGGCGTGGCCGCGGAACTCTTTCACTACGCTGATCGCCTCGGCCCGCACCAGTTCCTGCATCCTGGAGTCGTCGGGATACAGCCCGCAGGCCATTGCGAAGTCCTGCCACACCATTATGCCGTGCTCGTCGCAATAGTCGTAAAGCAGGTGGGAAGGGTACGGACCGCCGCCCCAGCAGCGTATCATATTGCAGCCCAGATCGCTGGCCAGCTCCAGGCCCCTGATGGTGCGGTCGTCTATGCGGGAGGGGAAAACGTCCGCGGGCACCCAGTTGGTGCCGAGAACGAATATATCCTTAACGTTGACGCGGAACAGGAATTTTCCTTCGGGTCCGGCAAGGGAAGTGCGTTCCAGTTCTACCGTGCGTATGCCGTGGCGGAAAGTTACCCGGTCAAATATCTCAGCTTCTGTTTCGGGCGTCCTGGCAGCGAGTGATCCGTCATCGTTTCTGGCGGTTCGGGAGAGTATCAGTTCCACGTCGTACAGTGCCGGATCGCCGTAGTTTTTAGGCCACCAGAGAGCCGCGTTCTCAACGCATATCTGCATCACGTGATTGGCCGACCACAGCATATCCGACTTTTCGAATCGCGAATCGACCCTGCCGTACCGGTCTCTATGAATGCCGCGGACCGTGAGCGTCAGGTCCCTGAGGTCGTCGAAGTCCGATCCCACTTTTGCCTTGAGCACGAGCCCGGCCCGGTTGTGCTTATTGCCTCCGTCTGAGGCGGTCTCTACGTCGGCCGTGACCAGGTAGAAACTGCTTATGCGCTGCCTTGGCCTGTACGTGAGCGTAACGGGGCGCCAGAGGCCGCCGGTCAAGGCCCTCGGCATAATGTCCCAGCCGTACATCGACGGCGCTTTACGGACCGCCAGAGAGTCCTGAGTGTATTTCATTGCCCAGCAGCGGGCGGGGAGCTCGAACTTCCGCGCGTAAACGGTTACGGGAATGATGTGCACCACCAGCGAATGGATCCCGGTGGCAATGCCGCGGAGCGGAAACTCATGGGCGATCAGCATATTCTCCGTTTTCCCGATAAGCGCTCCGTCAACAAATATCTCGGACACCGTGTCGATGCCTTCGAACCTCAGGCAGGGCTCGTCAAATTTACTCTCCGCGCCTTCGCTTCCGTCTCCGGCTCCGTCAATACCTGTCTCGAACCTCGTATAATACCACAGGTGCATGCATTCCAGATCCTGGAGCTTCAGAACGTTCGTGCCGGCGAAGATATCTTCCGGCAGCTTTCCGGCCCTTATAAGATCCAGTTCGAAATTGCCCGGCACTTCTGCGGGGATCGTCTCTAGCCCCGATCTTTCGATCTCCTCGGGCGTTGTGAATTCAAGCCGTTCTTTATCGACCCGGCTGTTGGGGCAGAGGCAGAGCTTCCAGCTGCCGAGCGGCATGTCTTTTTGCACTTGGGACCTTTGCATTCTATCGATCCTTTCGGCCGCGTGATCATGCGGCAAAATGATTTTTAAATCGCGCTATTTATTGCGCCCTTTTCAACGCTTCTTACAGCACTTCTTACCGCACTTCCGCGCTGCCCAGCCTGTAAAAACCGTCTTCCGTCTTGACGCTCGCTTTAAGCGCCAGCTCGATAGGCCGCGACCCTTCGAACAGGCCGATCTCTAATCCGTAATTTCCGGGCTCCGCCAAGGGCCTGAAAGCCACGTCTTCCACCGTCTTTTCTCCCGGCTTCCATCGGCGGCAGTCCGCGTCAAGCGTCTGTACGTAATTGACGCCGTCGCCCGTCAGCCTGAGCTTCAGCTCGAATCTGCGGTATGACGCGGCAAAACCTTTGTTGACCATATGCAGCCGTATCCTGTTATTGACGCCGGAGAGGAGCGGAGGCAGCTCGATCCCCTCGATGAAGAACCAGTATCCCAGCCTGTTGGCGCCGTATTCCGTAAACCAGGGCTCCCGTTCCAGCCAGGGTCTGGGATAACCGTGGAAGCCGGCGAAGGTAGCGTGCGTCTGCTGCATTGCCTCCAGGAATGGATAAGCGTTTTTGAACACGCGAGGCGCCACCGCCGTGTAATGTTCGAACTCCAGCACTATCGGCGCGTTGGGGTAGTAATATTCGAAGAGCCAGGGCGTCCTGAGCGTACTGTACCCGCAATTGTCGGCGTAGCAGCTTACGCACACGGAGTCGTCGTCCAGTCCCAGCCCCAGCGATGCGGCGTAGTCGATAAGCTCGAGATTTTCCTGCTGCCCGCGGCTCCAGCGGTGGTTGATATGGTCATCGTTCAGGATGACGAACTTGTCCGGGAAATTTTTAACGTGGAGGTCGATATGTTTTTT
>JAEFAM010000062.1 GCA_016287565.1 Clostridia bacterium | reverse complement strand
GAACTGGCGCAGGTCTCAGGAAGAAGTGGGCGCTTTGATGAAGCTTCTGCTCACCAACCTGATCAACTCTGAAAAGGCGATGGGGGACTACCGGGACCGGGTGCGGTTCGTCGTCAGCGGAGACAGGTCTGAACTGTCTCAGGAGCTGGTGGAAGCCATCGAAGAGACGGAGCGCAGGACCTCGGGCAATACAGAACTTATTGCCGTCGTGTGCGTGAATTACGGAGGCAGGGACGAGATCGTGCGCGCGGCGAGGAAGCTGGCCGAAAAGGTCAAGGCGGGAGAGCTGGACGCTTCCGGGATAGACGAAGCGGCGTTGTCCGGCGAGCTGTACGTAAACGTGCCCGATCCGGATATGATAATCCGCACCAGCGGCGAGCAGCGCCTCAGCAACTTCCTGCTGTGGCAGTCTGCCTATTCGGAACTGTATTTTTCAGACGTTCTCTGGCCTGACTTCGACAATGAAGAACTGGACAGGGCAATAAGAGCGTTTTCAGCCAGAAAGCGCAGGTACGGAAAGTAATAGCGCAAAAAGGCGCTTTGAGCGAAAGGATATGACCTGATGAGAAAACAAAGAGTAATATCCGCGATCATACTGCTCGCCATAGCCATAACGGCTACGGTGGTGGGAAGTTACGCACTGGGCGCGCTGATATTCCTTTTCATAGTCGCCGGGATGTACGAGATATTCAAGGCTTTCGAAGCCAAAGGCTTGAAGCCTATGAAGGTGCCCGGCTTCGCCTTCGCGTCGCTGTTCCTGCTGCAGGTCGTATTCAGGAGGCCCGACATATTCCATCTGACGTTGTTCGAAAAGGACGTGTGGCAGATAGCGGACGATCCCTCCGCAGCCATGGTGCCCAGGTTCAGCTGGACCGGGCCCATAATAGTGCTGCTGATACTGGTGATATTGACCATACTGGTGATCAAGCACGACAAATACACGCCCATAGACGCGGCGGTGACCGTATTCGGAGCATTGTACGTGACGGTGCTCACCAGCTACGCGTTCTCCCTCAGGGACCTCGAAGGTGGCAAGAGCGGACTGTTCATTTTCCTGCTGGCGTTCCTCACGGACGTTGCCGCAGACACTATGGCATACGAGGTGGGTTCCCGCATCGGAAAGCACAAGCTCATCCCGGCCGTCAGCCCCAAAAAGACGGTGGAAGGCAGCGTGGGATCGTTTATAGGAGCTATACTGGCTGCGCTGATACTGGGCATGCTGTTCATATTCACCGGCTGGTTCACCAGGATCGCGCTCTACTGGTATCCGGTGATAGGCCTCGTGGTGGGATTCGTTTCCCAGATAGGCGACCTGGCGGCGTCGGTGATAAAGCGCTACGCCGGCATCAAGGATTTCAGCAACCTGATCCCAGGGCACGGAGGCGTCATAGACAGGCTCGACAGCCTCATGTTCGTATTTCCGCTCGTATACTACTTCGTCCGTCTCGTGATGTGACGTATTATTGAATAAAATTATGGTCAAAACGATAGGCATCCTCGGGTCCACCGGGTCAATAGGCACTCAGACGCTCTCGGTCATCCGTGAGCTCAATTCCGCGCCCGAATCTCCCTCCAATCCGCACTACAAGGTGTCAATGCTCTCCTGCGGGAGAAACGTTGACCTCTTCCTGCGCCAGATCGCCGAGTTCCGCCCCGAGACGGTTTGTGTTTCGGACAACGACGCTGCGGCCCGGCTTAAGGAGATGCTGGAGGCCGGGGGCGTTGACCTTGACGGTGTCGACGGTGAAGGCCGCGTACACTTCGCCATGCCCCGGATCCTCTGGGGAGACGAAGGCCTGGAAGAAGCCGCCGGGGGAGGATACGACCTGCTGCTCACTGCCGTGACCGGAATGAGGGGATTGAAGCCCACAGTGAGGGCCATAGAAGCCGGAACGGACATTGCCCTGGCGAACAAGGAAACGCTGGTGGCGGGCGGCGAGCTCGTGATGAGGAAGGCGAAAGAGAAGGGCGTGGAGATATTGCCCGTGGACAGCGAACACTCCGCCGTCTTCCAGTGCCTTAAAAGTGCCTTTAAAGGCGGGTACGCCTCTGTGGCTAAGATAATACTCACCGCATCCGGCGGGCCCTTCAGGAGCCTGGAAAAGGGCAAATTCGAGGAAATAACGGCCGCCATGGCACTGGACCATCCCACGTGGAAGATGGGCAGGAAGATCACAGTGGATTGCGCCACCATGATGAACAAGGGCCTGGAGGTCATCGAGGCAATGCACCTGTTTGGGATGACGCCTGACAGGATCGACGTGCTGGTGCATCCGGAGAGCATCGTACACTCCATGGTGGAGTTCACGGACGGCAGCGTTGCCGCCCAGCTGGGGCTTCCGGATATGAAGACTCCCATCAGGCTGGCGCTCACGTATCCCTACCGCGGCTGCTCGCCGGACAGGAGGCTGGACCTTTCGGAGACCGCCAGGCTGACTTTCGAAAAGCCTCGCTTCGACGTGTTCAGATGCCTGGGACTGGCTTACGAAGCGGCCCGGACCGGAGGCACGCTGCCTGCGGTGATGAACGGCGCCGACGAGGTAATAGTAGAAGAATTCCTGCGGGGAAAAGTGAGATTCACCCAGATCCCCGAGATAATAGAAAAGACGATGGAAGCCCATATGTCGCCGGGATCCGGCCTGGGAGGCGGTCCCGGAGGCGCGTTCGTGAAGGAGCCGGACATTCAGGCTGTGCTTCAGGCGGACGGCCGGGCAAGAGAATACGTCAGGAGGATTATAAATTGTCAGTAGTTATCAGCATTTTGATAATGATCCTCATATTGAGCCTGCTCACTGTGGTGCACGAGTGGGGCCATTTTATCGCTGCGCGCATTTTTAAGGTGAAGGTCAACGAGTTTTCCATCTTTATGGGGCCCAAGCTTTTCCAGCGCAGGATGAAGAAGACCGGCATGCTGTTTTCCATTAGGGCGCTGCCCTTCGGCGGGTATTGCGCCCTGGAGGGGGAGATAGGCGAAGACGGGGAGGCTCCGGAGTCCGGCGATTCAGACAGCGTCGATAAGGCGGGCGATGATGCGGAAGCGAAAGCGGACGGTGAAGCCAAGCCCGACGGCGGGAAAGCCGACGGGAAAGGCGACGGAGACTTTTTCAGGAAGCCCTGGTACGTGAGAGCCTGCATCCTGGTGGCCGGAGTGACTATGAACTACCTGCTGGCCGTATTGATCGTGGCCATCATTTTCGCGTTCAACGGCTACGACACCAGAAAAGTCAGCATGGTCTCCGCGGACGCCGCCATGACCGTGGCGGGTCTGGAGGCAGGTGACGAGGTGCTGGCGTACAACGGCCAGAGCATAACCACGCCAGTTGACTATTCGCTCTATAACTATATTGCCCAGCCGGACACCACTTCGTTTACGGTCAGGAAGAAGAGAGGCGGGAAAGTCAGGTACGAATTCGAGAGGCATTTCGATATTGACGCGAACGAAGGCGCGGACAAGGAAGAGAATCCGGGCACCGTTACCGCCGACGTGGATATATACGTATGTTCCGGCAAAGGCCTCAAAAACAGGGAAAAAGCTGGCAGCTACCATTCGTACTGGGACAACAACAGGGCGCTGACCATCGTATTGACCTGGGAGTCCGGCGCGCGGATCGAATATTTTTACGGCGTGAGAGACGGGGTAAAAGGGCTATTCGTGACCACCTGGGACGATTACGCAGAGGGCACCCCCGGCGTGACCGAACAGCGGACTGATCTTCACGATCCCGATCCGGACAGCGGCATACAGAAGCTCTCCGACGAAGAATACGTTGACGCGTTCATTGCGTCTTACGCCGCCAGCGAGTCGTACGCCAGATACGGCTTCAGCTACACATATTCCGAGCGGGGCAACTTCTTCACGGTGATAGGCAACAGCGTGCTCTACGTGCATTCGCTCATCAAATCCGTGTTCCTGTCCCTGTGGTACCTTATCACCGGAAAACTGGGTCTTGGAGCACTTTCCGGCCCCATCGGCATAACCAATATAGTCAATTCCGTGGTCACGGTCAGTGCACCGGTCTCCGGCAAGTTCTTCGCGCTGCTCGAGATGACCGCCCTTATCAGCGCCAACCTTGCCGTCATTAACCTGTTCCCCATACCGGGCCTGGACGGCGGCAAACTGCTCTTCATACTTATAGAGCTGATCAGGGGCGGCAAGAAAGTCTCTCCCAAAGTCGAAACGGTCATCTCCATGATCTGCTTCGGCCTGCTGATCTTGCTGGCGGTGATAATCGCGGGCAACGACATCGTTAACATAGTGAAGGGCAACGCTCTGGGCGGGTAACGCGCCATCTTGAGGAGTTTTTATGTTCACGCGGTACGATACGAGAAAGATAAATATCGGCGGCGTTTACGTGGGCGGAGGAAGTCCGGTGACGGTCCAGTCCATGACCAACACACGCACCTCCGACGTCGACGCCACCGTCGCCCAGATACTCCGGCTGGAAGAGGCAGGGTGCGACATTGTGCGCGCCGCCGTGCCGGATATGGACGCGGCGAGGGCCATAAAGGAAATCAAAAAGCGCATTCACGTGCCCCTGGTGGCAGACATACATTTCGACTACAGGCTCGCCCTGGAATCCATCAGATCAGGCGCCGACAAGATACGCATCAATCCGGGCAACATCGGCTCCCGTGACCGTGTGAAAGCGGTGGCGGACGCCGCGGCGGAGAGGGGAGTACCCATCAGGATAGGCGTCAACAGCGGCTCTCTCGAAAAGGAATTGTTGAAAAAATACGGCCGCCCCTGCGCCGAAGCTTTGGCCGAGAGCGTGGAGGGACATATAAGGATCCTGGGAGAACTGGACTTCCGCGACATTTGCGTGTCCGTCAAATCTTCTTCCGTCTCCGAGACGATCAAGGCGTACCGGCTGCTCGCCCAGAGGATCTGCTATCCTCTCCATATCGGCCTCACAGAAGCGGGCACACTGCGGAGCGGCACGATCAAATCCTGCGTTGCCATAGGAGCCCTTTTGGCGGAAGGGATAGGCGACACGGTGCGTGTGTCTCTTACGGGAGACCCGGCGGAGGAAGTCAGGGTGGCGCAGGAGATATTGTCCGCGCTGGGACTGGGCCGCAAAAATCTTGTGGAATTCGTTTCCTGTCCCACCTGCGGCAGGACCAGGATCGACCTCATCGGGCTGGCTTCCACGATAGAATCTATGCTCAAAGCCGCGGAACGCAGGGGAGATATAAAGCGTCCCGTGAAAGTCGCGGTGATGGGCTGCGCGGTCAACGGCCCCGGAGAAGCTTGCGATGCGGACATCGGGCTGGCGGGCGGCGACGGAAACGTGCTTTTGTTCGAGAAGGGCAATATCGTGGGCAAACTGACCGGCGCTTCCGACGAGATCGCAGATGAATTCGTCCGCAGAGTCGTCAGGCTGGCGGGGGAGGATGCCTGATATGACGTCCCTGCCCCCTGAATCCGGACAGGAAAAAACACCCGTTCTGTCTCACAGATTAAAGATCATTTTGAGCCTTTTAGGAAAATGCCGCTGCCTGGCCGATATAGGCACCGACCACGGCATGCTCCCCATATTTGCCGTAACCTCCGGAAAAGCGGACCTTGCCATCGCCTCCGACCTGAGATCCGGGCCCCTCGACAGGTGCCGGAAAAACGTGGAGCTCTACGGCGCTGCCGGTAAGATCGACGTGCGGCAGGGCAACGGCTTTGAAAATATTGACACGGGCGAGGCGGATGCGGCGGCAATATGCGGCATGGGCGGAATGCTCATATGCGAGATATTGTCCGACGCGCTTAGCCGCGGGAAGATCGCCCCCGGAACGAAGCTTCTGCTGTCTCCCAACACCCACGACGAATACGTGAGAAGGCTCCTTTACGGCGGCCCCTTCGAAAAGATCCGGGAAAAAGCGCTTCGGGACTCGGGCAGGATATACCTGGCTGTCTCCTGCGTTTACACGGGAGGAAAACCGGCCTTCGACCCAGTATCCGACGGCCTGAAAGAACCTCCGTATTTCCGGGCGGAGCACTTCACGGGCAGGGACGGGAAGCTCCCGATATATTATTACAAAAAGGTGCTGGACAAGGCCCGTAAGCGCTTCGAGGGCATCAAAGACCGGCCCGACTCCAGGGAAAAACTCCTGCTGAAAGAAATGATCGGCTGACGTAAAAAAAGTCACATTTTTGTCACATTCTGAAGTTCAATTTCACTTGACAAGGCCTGCTCCCGCGGTTATAATGGTGCTTGCCTGTGAATGGCGCGGTTTGGTAGGACCGCTGCCTTAAGGCGAAGCAGAATCAAAATACTGTAACAGCTACCGTTGAGGGGAGTGAAAATAGATGACCGAAATCAGAGTTAAAGAAAACGAATCACTGGACAGCGCTCTGAAGAGATTTAAACGTTCGTGCCAGAAGTCGGGTGTTATCGCTGAATGCAGAAAGCGCGAACATTATGAAAAACCCAGCGTAAGAAGGAAGAAGAAGTCTGAAGCTGCCAGAAAGCGCAGATACTGATTCCCGAACAGACAGTAGAAGTAATCGGCCCCCGGAATAACGGGGGCTTTACTTTTTTATTTTCGGGGCGTAAAATCGCCTCGACGTATGGCAGGCGCGGGACGTAAAATGGCGCCTGGCGGGAGAGGAGAACGGCGATGGCAAACACTGTTAAGATAAACAGCGGCAACACGAAAATGGTGGCTCATCAGGGCCTTTTCGGGCTCGAAAGGGGCAATACGAACCTGGCGTTCGTTGCCGCGGGCAACCGGGAGAAGTATTTCGGGATAGAGACGGACGTCCACAGGACGGCGGACGGGAAGTACGTGTGCATCCACGACAGCAATACCGTGAGCGTGTCCGGCGTAGATATGGACGTGGAATCATCGACTTTCGACGAGCTCAGGTCAGTTAGGCTGAAAGACGTTATCGGAATACCCGGAAGAGTCGACGTGCGCATACCTTCTCTGGAAGAATATATAGGGATATGCCACTATTACGGAAAAGTGTCCGTGCTGGAGCTGAAAACGCCATTCACGCCGGAGCAGGTCAAGGAGATCATAGATATCATAGACGGCCTGGGCCATCTGCAGGACACGATCTTCATCTCCTTCCACAAGTGCGACATAGAAGCGGTGCGTCAATACCTTCCGGACCACAGGGCCCAGTTCCTTACCTGCGCCTGGAACGATGACGTAAAGCAGTTCGTGACGGATATGAAGTGCGATATCGACATATGCTATCCGCCTCTTACAAAAGAAGCATTCGACGAGATGAAGGCAATGGGCCTGGAAGTGAATATATGGACCGTCGACGATCCCGCGCTGGCAGAAAAATACGTGAGCTGGGGCGCCGATTATATCACTTCGAACATACTCGAATGATCACGTTTTGATAATTCCCGAACAATAAAAAACCGGCGCCGGATCTTCCCGGCGCCGGAGCGTTGCGTGCGTCATCCGCCGGACATCCCGGCGGATCTTTTTTGCCCGAGCGATCCTTTCGGCGCTCAGCGGATCTTCCTGCATTCAAGATAATAGCGCTTCTCCTCGGCGGTCCCCATGGAGAACGTCTTGCGGGGAAGGGCGCCGTATTTTATCACGGTGGGGAACAGATCCGACTTGCTCATTGCCGGAAGCAGGAAGCCGCAGCAATTGTCCCGGGAAGCCAGTCCTTCTGTCTCTGCCTCTCCGTGGATATAATCGATCTCCGCTCCGGGCGCGGTCTTAAGATAGCGGTCGATGAACTCCTGAAGCGCTCCCACGCAAAGCAGGTGGCGCTTTTTAGATATAAGCCAGTTTTCTTTGCCGGAGGAACTCACGAATTCGAGAGAATGGCATGTCTCCGCCTCCGCCGCTTCCGCTGCATCCGCAGCCGCCTCTCCGGTGACGAGATCGGGCCCGAAATAAGCTATGGCCGCCTTTTTTACCGCCGCCGGGTCAACGTTCATAAGCACCCTGTGGATAGGCTCGAATTCGATGCCGGGGGAGTGGATGTTGACGATCTCCGCCAGTGCATAGCGGGTTTTTTCGCCCGGATCACGCTCGTATATCGCCTTCGCGGTGGCTAAGGAGTGATTGCCGTCTCCCACCGCCAAAAGCAGTACCGGCACCTCGGGACCCACGCTGTATTTTGTCCGGAACGTTTCCGGATCGCCAAGTTTCGACAGCGTCTTGAACGCCTTGCGGAGCAGCCTCCCGTTCTTCAGCAGAAATCCTTTAACGCGGCCTCCGTTTTCCATAAGTTCGAAGTCGTACAGCGGCGCGGCACCTTTTTCCGCGGCCGCCTCCAGGGGCTCTATCACGGTCATGCCGGGATCGTCTATCAATATGAGTATGTGGGGCATCTCTATGCAGGCGCCTTCACGGATGGCCACCCTGGGAGGGATCCTCTCCAGGATCGTGGCTTCCGTTGCCCTGACGGGGGAGCCGGAGCCTTTGTTGTAGTCGTACTGTGTCAGATCTACCGCGGCAACGATGCCTGAGAGCTTTTTGCCCGATGCGTAGGTGCGTTCGGTCAATACCGCGGAATCCCTGTATTCGTCGAATACGCCTCCGTCAATATATTCCTCCATCGTTTCGTCGATGGCGGCAATCCGTGTGTCTACCGCTGCTTTTCCTTCTCCTAGATAGTACTCCGGCAGCATTATATGCGAGGCAGAAGGCACTCCTTCCGTACGCCGGTACACCCGGTCCCAGTACGCTCCGTCCTGCGTAAACTGGTCACAGGCGGCAACGGCCCAGCGGGTCATGTCGACGCTCCTGCCGGGGATCAATATATCTGCCGGAACGACGGGAAGCCTGTTTTCTTTTCGCGCTTTTTCAGATCTCATATAACTCACTTATCGCTCGCTTATCAATCGCCTGCAGCTCACGCAAACTTTACCGTCTTGACCCACTTCTCGAAATCGGCGGTCTTGGAGTCGAAAGTCTTCTCGGTGCTGCCGAAGACCACCAGCCAGAACGCGTTGCCGGTCTTGAACGTGTACACCCTGTACTTGAACGTGGGGGAACTTGCCGTTTCCTGGAATTTGTAATCGTAATAAATCAAACTGCCCTGGGTCTTTACGGAAGAAGCAGAAACGCCCATCTGGTCTCGCATCCGGCTGGCCAGGTCGTATGCCGTCATGGTATTGGAGCCTTCAAACTCGGAGAAAGGATATTTTATACCGCTCACCATGGTGTTCGAAGAAGCGGCGCTGAAATCGAATTTGTCGTCTTTCTGAAGCGAAAACGCTTTGGTGAGGGTGATGGTCATGCCGGCTTTTGAAAATTCCTTCTCTTTATTGTTTTCCGCTTTTTTCAGATATCTCCTGGCCAGCCCGACGCCGACGCCTGCCAGCAGGCACAGAGCAAATATTATGATGAAGATCAGAAGACCGCGCCGCTTGCTCTTTTTGCGGTTCTCCATGGCCTCCTCGTTATCTTCGTTGCCGTCGAAATAGAAGGGGTTTCCGGCGGTGGGATTGTACGTGGCTTTTCCGCTCAGAATGATATCTTCGCCGCCTTCGGGGATCTGGAAGAAATCGTTGCAATAATCCTTCGCCATTTTGTCCCCAATCACGAACAGCTTTGCCGCGCCGTCCCCGATCTCGAACACCGCGTCTTCGCCGTTGGCAACGGTGCCCAGTTTTCGGCAGTTCGTCCCTTTGATGACCAGTTCGCCGTTTTCAGGGTCTTCGATATAGACCTGGTATTTCATCAGGCTGGCCACAAAATCTTTTCCACGCTTCAACGTAAGTTTTCTCATAATACTTCCTCCGGTCGTTTATATATGTTTTAGTTTAATTTATCCCTTTGAGCCCTATGCCTGTCAGGCTGCGTCAATAATCGAAGCTTACCGTTCCGATCCAGCCGTCGAAATAATCCGTCATAGAATCGAACTTATCCCTGGCAACGCCGAAGGACACGGTCCAGAAGGCCTCCGTGGTCTTGAAAAAGTATATGCGGTACCTGTAGACCTGGCCGTCGCTCTCGGTATATTCGTACTCGAGATAGATCCTGCTGCCCAGATTTCTGACCTCTCCGGCGCCGACACCCAGCTTTTTCTTCATCAGTTTGGCGTAGTTCAGAGCGGTCTTGTTGTTCAGCTCCGGCACCTGGTTGAGGAGGACACGCTCGCCGTACACGGACACCGTATCGGAAAGCGCGCAGAAATTGTTGTCCGGATCTTTTTGCAGCCTGAACTCGCCCGGGAGAGTTATGTTCATGCCTCCCTCTGAAAGCTGTTTGGGAAGCTTCGAAGTCTTTTGGTATTTGATGCCGTGGATGATCCCGAAAGTGACGCCTGCGATGAATCCCGCGGCCAGCAGGATGATGATCGCAATTATCAGTGCTTTGGGCAGAGAAGATCCGCCTTTATCGGTTTTCTCGGTAACTTCGTAGGGTGAGGCGCCTTCTGCACCGTGACAGGCAGTCTTCGCGAGAACCGTCTTTGCTTCCGGAGCTTCGAAAGTTTCCGGCGAGGCGGGAGCGTATATGCTTTCTCGGCGGCCGGTCTCGACGATATATATGGCGGCGTCCGTTTCACCCACGTCAAATACGGATTCTTTTCCGCATTCGGCTTTTCCCAGAAGCCTGCAGGCCGCTCCGTCGATCAGCACGTTGCCGCCCGCGGGATCTTCTAAGTACACATAGGAATCTGCTCCGTTTTCAGGGGCGACGCTCTCACGTTTGATCGTAAGCTTTTTCATACCGTTCCTCCGCTTTCGTCTTACGTGGCAATTGTACTTTTATGCGGCTCCGTTGTCAATGGCAGCCGGTTCCCGGCTCGCGTTCCGGCCCGCTCTTTGTTGCAACCCGGCCTCTTCCGGTGCTATAATCGGCAGGACAGATGAGAACGTTACGGCGGGACGCGGTCCCGGGCCAATTTCAGAGCGGAGGTCTTTTCGGATGAAAAAGAATATTTCAACGGTTTTGACGGCTTTAATTCTGGTATTTTCGCTGGCATTTCCGGGAGTCAGCCGGGCCGGCCGGGCGTTTGCCGCGTCGGATGCGGGCGCGCCGGTGGGAGAAGGAGACGTGGAAGACGGCGACACCGGTTCCGCGGCGCCTTCCGACTGCGTGGTGCTTGTATTCGACGACGACGAAAAGTACGCCGGATTCTTCGACGGCAGAGTGACCGACGTGTCTGACGTCTCCTACGACAATGAAAAAAAGTGCTACGTGCTCAGCGTGGGAGAAAGCACCGACCCGTTCATAGAGATGCTTTTCGGCACGTTTACGGAGACCGGAAAGCTCGATCCCGTCAGCGCGGACAAATACAAGGTGATACAGTTCGGCGTCAGGTACGACACCGGCGCAGGCAGAGAGGGCCAGTTCTATTTCCAGACCACTTCCAATATGGACTATAAAGAGGCCCAGAACCTGTCGTATATGTATAAAGGGACGGACAATCCCCAGTTCGTAAACGTGGACGCCTCCGGCAATGCCGCGTGGACGGGGACGGTGGCGGACTGCCGCTTCGATATGTTGACGCTGTGCCGGTACGACGTGGAATTCGAAGTGTATTACGCAGGATTTTTCATTGATCAGGAAGCGGCGGACGCGTACGGAAACGCCTGGCTGAAAGCCATGGGCGTTGACGGGGGAGAGGATGAACATGGCTCCCAGGGCGGCACCGAAGAACAGGTAAGCGCCGAGCCTTTCGATCTGATACTGTTCGACCGCCGGGCGGAAAACGTGAATATAGCTCTCGGCGAAGCGCTCTTCGAAGCTGAAAAACACAGCCAGATAGACAGCGCGTACGCGGACAAGAATTCCAACTCATTTAAGCTCGCCATCCAGAGCGGCGCAGATCCG
>JAEFAM010000141.1 GCA_016287565.1 Clostridia bacterium | reverse complement strand
TCGCCATCGTGGTCAACAACAAAGGGGCCGGCAATTTCAATTTCCGCTCCGAAGTCATTGAAGGCGGCGAATACCTTAAGGCCGCCACCAACGGCACCGTCTGGAGCTCTTTCCGCTTCCTGGCCAAAATAGACCGCTCCAAGCTCGATCTGGGCTTCTACCGTCCCGTGATCCGCTTCACTTCCGACATCGAGGGCGCTGAGCCCATCGAACTGACGCTGGCCATCCAGAGCGGCTCCCCGGAAAAAGGCTACGTCATGTACGCCTCCGACTTCAACAGTCTCCAGAAGACCACCGAGTCCGGCTCAGTGGTGAAAGGAGAGCTTTCCGAGCAGGATAAGTGCTGGGTAAAATACACCGACCACAACCGCTGCGACATCATTGACGATCCCGTCGGAACCGATCGGAAAGTCATGAAGATCGTCAACGCCAACGACTGGTCCGCCGATTGCGGCTACGGGCTGAATCTCAACATCCCCGCCGAGACCGCCGCCGACTTCGACGTGGTCTGCTCCGCTGACATCTACATCCCCTCCACCTTTGTGAACCGTCCGGATGAGCAGCATCCCGATGCTTACTTCCTCCTCTCCCAGGACGACGCCCACCGCATGAATAACGTGACCTTCTATCTGGATGAAGTGAAAGCCAGCAAACCGGTCTCGATCAACCTCGACGACATCGAGAACACCGCCTGGTGGGATGAACACGCTGCTTCGGCCGTCCCGGTCGAAAGCGGAGCGTGGTTCGCTTTCTCCGAGCGCTTCAACTGCCAGCTCATCGACTACGAATACAAGACTCTGATTTCCGTTGTCTTCGGGGAAAACGAATACGAGATGGAAGACGCCGACAGCCGCATCAACTACCCGAACGGCATCGACGACGAAGTTTTGAACAACGAGGCCCTGAAGGCCTTCAAACTTTGGTGCGGCGTGGACAACGCCGGCATCTGCCTTGACAACTTCCAGATCCGCCTTGTTCCCAAGGGCGTTCCGGAGCCTGCTCTCATGGGCCTCGCCGTCCTTCTGGCCCTGGCTTTCGCGAGAAAACAAAGCTAAGTTTTACCTAAAACAGATAATCCAACCTTTAACCCCACCACCAACAGGTTATATGAAAAAACTTCTTCTTTTAACGCTCGCCCTCGCGGCGACCTCTCTTCTGGCGGTCTCGACGCCGGAAGGTACCTCCTGGTCCGGTCTGGACGTCGACACCACTTCCCAAACCAGGACTCTCACACCCACCTATCCCATCCCTTACAGCACCGACTGGGCGAAAGGATCCTACGATAGGAAGATCACCGTCACGGCGAAGCAGGTCGACGACGCCAGCGTCGCTTTTCAGCTGGTGAACACCGCCAGCGAAGAGACGGGGACCTACGTTTGGAATTACAACAGCCTCTCCCCCGAGGAACTGCCCCGCACCGCCACCTACTCTCTGGAGTACACGATCAAAAGCGGCTCGACCACCGTCAAGTCCGGAACTTCGGAAGCAAGCTTCACCGTGCTTCCCGAACCCGGCGTTATGCTGCTCGCGCTTGTTCTCGGCCTCGGCCTTCTTGTGAAGAGATTTTAACCGGAAAGAAAAGGAAACAACCAATATGAAAAAAGCTTTATACATGTTTGCCCTGACCGCCGCGCTGGCCGGCCTGGCCCTGGCGGAAAACGCCGTCTCCGATCAAACTAGCGTTCAGCGCTGGCCCTGGGATGGCAAAGTTGACATCGACTACACCCTCACCTCGACTTCCGGCAAGACCACGCCGGTCTTCAGCGTGAAATTCTTCTGCAAACCTGAATCCGGCGAACCCTTCGAGCTCACCAATCTGGAAGGCGAAGGATTCACAGGCATCATCCTGGGCGACGGCGCCAAGCGCACCACCTGGGACGCCGCGGCGCAGCTTGGCACGGACGTTGACTCCAAAAATTACCAGATCGGCGTCTACGCCGAGGACGTCACGGACGAAGCCACCTACCTTGCCCTGAACCTCTCCACTTACAAGATGACCTACGGCACCGCTGGCCCCAGCACCGCTTCCGGCGCCAGCTCCAAGTACGCCGAGCTCTGGTTCCGCAGAGTGGAAGCCGGTTCCTTCGTGATGGGCTCCGCCTCCACTGAAGCGGGCAGGAATGCTGCACATGAAAGTAATGATTACGAATATTTGCACACTGTAACCATCTCCAAGGCTTTCTACG
>JAEFAM010000061.1 GCA_016287565.1 Clostridia bacterium | reverse complement strand
ATAAAGAGTTAATGGAGCGTTTCGACGCGGATCAGCCGGATATCCACTTCGGCATGGAGCTTAGGGATATTTCCGGGTTCGCGGCGGGATGCGGCTTTAAAGTATTCTCCGACGCGGTGGCGGCGGGCGGCGCTGTGCGTCTGCTGTGCGCTCCTGCGGGACATTTCTCCAGAAAAGAGATCGACGCGCTCACCGAGTTCATCAAGACTCACGGCGGTTCCGGAATGGCCTGGATCGCGTTGTCCGACAGCGGCGTACGCTCCAGCCTGGGGAAGGTATTGACCGAAGAAGAGATCGGAAAGATAATCGAGCTCGCGGGCGCTAAGCAGGGCGACCTTATCTGCATCGTGTGCGGCAAGAGCGGCCCTGTCTATACGGCTCTCGGCGGCCTCAGATGCCACCTGGGCGAGAAGCTGGGCCTTATCCCAAAGGACAAGTTCGCTTTCCTTTGGGTGGTGGATTTCCCTCAGTTCGAATATTCGGAAGAGGAAGGCCGCTACGTGGCGATGCACCATCCTTTCACCATGCCCAAGACGGAAGACATCCCCAAGATCGAAGCGGGAGATCTTTCCGACGTTAAAGCCGATGCCTACGATATCGTTCTGAACGGTTACGAACTGGGCGGCGGCAGCATAAGGATCCACGACGGAGCGCTTCAGCAGATGATGTTCAAGGCGCTGGGATTCTCTCAGGAAGAGGCCCAGGCCAGGTTCGGTTTCCTGCTGGAAGCTTTCAAATACGGCACGCCTCCTCACGGTGGAATGGCTTACGGCCTCGACAGGCTCGTTATGCTGATGACCGGTTCGGACAACATCCGCGACGTTATCGCGTTCCCGAAGGTACAGAACGCTTCCGACCTGATGACTGGTGCTCCTGATTTCGTTGACGACAAACAGCTTTCCGAGCTGTCCATCGCCTGTACTCAGAAGGAACAGGCTGACGGGCAGTAAGCGGACCGATCGCATATAGATCAAGTATAGATCATGCTCAGAGTAGGACTTGACGTTGGTTCGACCACTGTTAAGATCATAATTTTCGATGAAGACGGCAAGGTCCTTTTCGGGAAGTACAGGCGTCACTACTCTGATATTCGCAAAACCATATTTGATATCATTTCCGAGGCGCTCTCGCCGTATTCGGGAAGCGATTGTTATTTCGCCATAACCGGATCCGGCGGCATGCTGGTGTCCGGCTGGCTCGGCCTGACTTTCGTGCAGGAAGTGGCGGCGCTGGGGAGAAGCGTGGAGAAGCTGATACCACAGACTGACGTGGCTATAGAGCTTGGCGGCGAGGACGCCAAGATCACGTTCTTCAGGCATCCGGTGGAGCAGCGTATGAACGGTACCTGCGCCGGCGGCACGGGAGCGTTTATCGACCAGATGGCGATCCTGCTGAAGACGGACGCGGACGGCCTCAACGAACTTTCCGAAAAGCACAATACCATTTATCCGATTGCCGCCAGATGCGGTGTGTTCGCCAAGACGGATATCCAGCCGCTTTTAAACGAAGGTGCTGCAAAGGAAGATATTGCCGCGTCAATATTCCAGTCGGTTGTCAATCAGACCATCAGCGGCCTGGCCTGCGGACGCCGGATCGAGGGCAACGTAGCTTTCCTGGGCGGTCCGCTAAACTATCTGCCTGAGCTCAGAAAGCGTTTTATAGAGACGCTGGAGCTGAGCCCGGAGCAGGTGATCTGTCCCGAAAATTCCCATCTGTTCGTGGCAATGGGCGCAGCGTTCATGTCGGAAGAGACGGTAGCCGGAAAGCAGCCCGAACCGGTGGCTGTGGACGCGCTTCTGGCCAGGCTTCCCGACGTGCTGAACATACAGGCGTCGGAAGTGGGAAGGCTTGACAGGCTGTTCAAGACGGACGCGGAATATGAAGAATTCTACGAGAGGCATAATAAAGAGAGAGCGACATTCGGGGAATTAAAAGACTACTCCGGACCTGCGTATCTCGGTATCGACGCCGGATCTACAACTACGAAAGCTGTATTGACCGGGACCGACGATCAGATCCTTTATACGTACTACGGCAGCAATTTCGGCAGCCCCTTCGATTCGGCGCTGAACATATTGAAAGATATCTATTCCAAATTGCCCGAGAGCGTTTACATTTCCGGTTCCTGCGTCACGGGTTACGGAGAAGGGCTCATTAAAGCTGCCCTTAAGACGGACCTGGGCGAGATCGAGACCGTGGCCCATTACAAGGCGGCGGATCATTTCCTGCCGGGCGTGGAATTCATTCTGGATATCGGCGGCCAGGATATGAAATGCCTCAAGGTAAAAAACGGCGTCATCCAGAGCATTCTGCTTAACGAAGCCTGTTCCTCCGGCTGCGGCTCATTCATAGAAGCATTCGCCACCACGCTGAATCTTAAAATATCCGAGTTCGCAAAAGAAGCGCTGAAATCTGAAAAGCCTGTGGATCTGGGCAGCCGCTGCACTGTATTTATGAATTCCAGGGTCAAGCAGGCTCAGAAGGAAGGCGCCAGCGTGGCCGATATCTCTGCCGGGCTGTCCTATTCCGTGATCAAAAACGCGCTTACTAAAGTAATAAAGATCAGATCTCCCGAGGAGATGGGCGACAAGATAATCGTCCAGGGAGGCACTTTCTACAACGACGCCATCCTGAGATGCTTCGAGCTGGTATCCGAAAGGAACGCCGTAAGGCCCGATATCGCGGGGCTTATGGGCGCATACGGTTGCGCGCTGATCGCCCGGAAAGAGTACGGCAATGATCCCGAACGCAGGTCAGGGCTCATAAGTTACGAAGAAGCGCTTACGATCAAGTCCGAGAACAAAAAGTTCAGATGCGGCGGCTGCACCAACAACTGCCTGCTCACGCTCAGCAGATTCTCCAGCGGCGCCAGGTACGTTACGGGCAACAGATGCGAGAAGGGCGACGTGGCGACTCCCGGCTCCCGTAAAGTCCACGCTCCGGATCTTTTCGATTACAAATATAAAAGGCTCTTCGAATATTACGAACAGCTGGTACCGGACAATTGCCCGAGAGGAGATATGGGCATTCCCAGGGCGCTCAATATGTACGAGAATTTCCCGTTCTGGTTCACGTTCTTCACGAGGCTGGGATACCGGGTGAGATTGTCCGCACCTTCTTCGAAAGAACTGTACGCGCTGGGCATGGATACGATCCCGTCGGAATCCGTATGCTATCCGGCGAAATTGACCCACGGCCATATCTCCTGGCTTTTAAAGCAGGGCATTAAGCGCATTTTCTATCCTTCCATCCCTTACGAGAAGAAGGAAGATGAGAAGGCAAACAACCATTACAACTGTCCCATCGTTACTTCTTATCCAGAAGTGATGAAGGCGAATATCGACGAGCTCAGGTCAGAAGGCATCGAGTTCCTGCATCCGTTCCTGCCCATATTCGACAAAGACAGGATGTACGAGAGGCTGTGCGAAGAGTTCGGCGAGATACCTGCTGCCGAGATAAAAGAGGCGCTGGACGCTGCTTACGAAGAAGACAGGATATTCCACGAAGATATCAGGAGCAAGGCTCAGGAGATAATGGAATACGCCTCAAAGAACGGCCTTAAATGCGTTGTGCTGGCAGGGCGTCCGTATCATATCGATCCCGAGATCAATCACGGTATCCCGTCAATGATCTCCGGCTTCGGTATGTGCGTTTTGACGGAAGATTCGGTGGCGCCGCTGGGAGACCTTCAGACTCCGATCCGGGTGGTCAATCAATGGTCGTACCATTCGCGGCTTTATCGTGCGGCAGATTTCGTGCGCACCAAAGACGGTCTGGAGCTGATACAGCTGAATTCCTTCGGCTGCGGCCTTGACGCCGTGACGACGGATCAGGTGGAAGAGATATTGCATTCAGCGGGTAAGATCTATACGTGCCTTAAGATAGACGAGGGCTCGAATCTGGGCGCAGCCAGGATCAGGATCAGGTCGCTCCAGGCCGCGCTTACCGAGAGAGACCGGGAAGCTTCAAATGACGGCGTTACAGAGGATCGGAGCGGCGGCAGTGACGGTTCGCCAGCAAAGGCGGAAGCCGGGTCGTACGCTTTTCCTAAAGTGTTGTTCACCAAAGAGATGAAGCGGAAGTATACCGTACTGGCGCCTCAGATGTCTCCAATACATTTCGAGTTTCTGCAGGAGGCATTCAGGAGCCACGGGTACGATTTCGTGATATTGCCCTCCGACGACCGATCGGCCATCGACGAGGGATTGAAATACGTGAACAATGACGCATGTTTCCCCAGCATCCTGGTAGTTGGCCAGTTCGTGGAGGCGCTGAAATCCGGCAAATACGACCTTGACCGCACGGCGCTGATGATCACCCAGACAGGCGGCGGCTGCAGGGCCACCAATTATATAGCTTTTATGCGAAAAGCGCTTAAGGATATGGGCCTTCAGCACATTCCCGTGATCTCCCTCAGCGTGGGAGGCATCGAAAAGAATCCCGGATTCAAGATCAGGCCCGGGCTGCTGATCTCGGGGCTTCAGGCCATCTGCTACGGAGACCTTTTGATGCGCGTGCTTTACAAGACGCGGCCCTACGAAGCCGTTCCGGGCAGCGCCAACGCGCTTCACGACAAATGGAGCAAGAAGATCGTGAAGGCCGTGAGGCATCCGGATCTCATACGCTTTTCAAGCATCGTTAAAGGGATCGTCAAGGATTTCGACGAACTTCCGCTGCGGGACGTCAAAAAGCCCAGGATCGGACTGGTAGGGGAGATACTTGTCAAATTCCATCCCACCGCCAACAATAAAGTCGTGGAACTGGTGGAGGCGGAAGGCGGAGAAGCCGTGATGCCTGATCTGATCGATTTCCTGCTTTATTCCTCCTACGGATCGATCTTCAAGAACAGGTACCTGGCAGACAGCGCCAAAAGCGCCAGGACCGCCAGGACGCTTATATCCGCCCTTGAACTGATCCGCAAGCCCGTGAAGGACGCCTTGAAGAAAAGCAAACGTTTCGAACCGCCCAAAACTATATACGAACTGGCAGATATGGCAAGCGAAATATTGTCCCTGGGCAACTGCACCGGAGAGGGTTGGTTTTTGACGGCGGAAATGGTAGAATTAATACACTCGGGAGCCAGAAACATCATCTGCATGCAGCCCTTCGCCTGTCTTCCGAACCACGTTACCGGAAAAGGTATGATAAAAGAGCTCCGGCGTCAATACCCGGATTCTAATATAGTTGCTGTAGATTACGACCCCGGCGCGTCCGAAGTCAATCAGCTGAACCGCATACGGCTCATGCTGACCACCGCGTTCCGGAATCTGGAGAGGCAAAATGAAACATTCTAAAGACCTGAAGTTGATTATTGCGTTATTGTGTCTCGAAACGATACTTATACTCGTATTGTCCGTCATCGCCGTGGTGAAATACAGGCCGGGCAGCGGCTCGGATACGGGGAAAGAAACCGTATTGTCCGGCGTCAACGTGGGCAGCGTACTGTTCCCGGATTCCGGCAGACTCAATATTGGCAGCGACGCGGAGCCCGTGGCATCCAAACCCTCAGCCACCGATCCCGGCAGCGTAACTCCCGCTCCTACCGAAGCGTCAACTCCCGAACCCGAGATCTTTAATTATTACACCTTCGAGTTCAGCGAAAGCGGCTACAGGTCTTCCGAACTGATCAAGTCCGACGACAGCTTCAGCGAAAGCGGCTGCACGCTTGTGGACGTTACCGAAAAGAAGCTTACCGTACCCGCCAGCAAGAACGAACTTTTCCTGGGAAATATCAAGATCGCCAACGATTACGTCAACAAGACGCTGTCGCTGCCCGAGATATTTGCCCAGCCGCTCAAATTGAAGCCAATGACGAAAAACGGTTCCAACCAGTTTATCGTTTTCTATACCCATACTTATGAGGGATATTGCCTCACTGAAGAAGAGCAACTTCACGAAAAAAGATGGTACACCACCGACGACAACACCTCCAACGTGGTTGCCGCAGGCAGCGCCTATTATTCGAAGCTTAACCTGCTGGGGATCAACGGCGTCAACGATACGACTGTGCACAACGACGGTTCCGACGCGTTGAAATCTTACGAGCTCAGCTACGTGACACTTAAAAACGACCTCGAAGCAAATACCGATACCAGGCTGGTGCTTGACGTTCACAGGAACGGCTACGGCAAGCTCTATAAGGGCAAGCTGTACGGACCCACAGCCGAGAAAGATGAACAGAAATACGCGCATATCATGTTCGTCATCGGGCTGGACTACGACAGCAGCACCGGATATTCGGAAGAGAACAATCCTTACTGGAAAGAGAATTTTAAACTGGCGTTCCTGATCCTGGAGAAAATGGAAGAGCGTGTGCCCGGCATTACCGACGGCATCGCGTTAAGGAAGACGCCGTACAACCAGGGGCTCTGCGTCAACTCCCTGCTGGCCGAGATAGGTTTCGAAGGAAACCTGGCATCCGAGGCCGAAAGGACCGCGGAACTGCTGGCTGAAGTGATCGCCGAAATATACAGTTGACCGGGTGGTTATATGACCGACAGAGACAAGATAAGAAACTTTTGCATAATAGCTCATATCGACCACGGCAAATCCACTCTCGCTGACAGGATACTGGAGATGACCGGCGTGCTCACGGAGCGCGAGATGGACGACCAGGTACTGGACAATATGGACCTGGAGCGGGAGCGCGGCATCACCATAAAGGCCCAGGCTGTAAGGCTGAATTACAAGGCCAAAGACGGCACCGAATACGTGTACAATCTTATCGACACGCCCGGGCACGTTGACTTCAATTACGAGGTGTCAAGGACTCTCTCTGCCTGCGAAGGAGCCGTGCTGGTGGTCGACGCGTCTCAGGGCATAGAGGCCCAGACGCTGGCAAACGTTTATCTTGCCATCGATCATGACTTGGAAGTCGTTCCTGTGATAAACAAGATCGATCTGCCTGCGGCGCAGCCCGAAGTGGTAAGAAGAGAGATCGAGGACGTGATCGGCCTTCCGGCTGACGACGCTCCTCTGATCAGCGCTAAAGTAGGCATCGGCATAGATGAAGTGCTGGAACAGATCGCGCAGAAGATTCCTGCTCCCGAGGGAGACGATAAGGCGCCTTTAAAAGCGCTGGTGTTCGATTCCTATTACGATTCATACAGAGGCGTCATCGTTTACGTCAGGATATTCGACGGCGCCGTAAAGCGCGGAGATACCATCAGATTTATGTCTACCGGCAGGGATTATACCGTTACCGAAGTCGGCTGGTTCAAGCCCGGCACGCTTTGTCCCGCTGACAGCCTGGAGGCAGGCGAGGTGGGTTATATCGCGGCTGCCATTAAAGATATAACTGACGCCACGGTGGGTGACACGGTAACGTTGAAGGACGATCCGGCGGAAGAGCCTCTCCCGGGATATAAATCGGTGCAGCCGATGGTATTCTGCGGCATTTATCCTGTTGACGGGGCCGATTACGAGAACCTCCGGGACGCCCTGTTCAAATTGAAACTTAACGACGCTTCATTGACCTTCGAGCCGGAAACTTCTCAGGCGCTGGGATTCGGCTTCCGCTGCGGATTCCTGGGGCTTCTGCACCTGGAGATCATACAGGAGAGGCTCTTCAGAGAGTTCGATCTGGAACTGATCACCACCACCCCCAGCGTTATCTATTACGTGTACCTGACGAACGGCGAAAAGATCGTTCTGGACAATCCTTCCAACTATCCTGATCCGGCTACCATTGAACACATCGAAGAGCCCATGGTCAAGGCCACCATAATGACTCCCAAGGAGTACGTGGGCAATATCATGGAGCTCTGCAACGACCGGCGCGGCGAGTTCATCAATATGGACTACATCGAAGAGACCAGAGTGGTGTTGACGTTCAACATGCCCCTGAACGAGGTCATTTACGACTTCTTCGACGCACTCAAATCCAGGACGAGAGGCTACGCGTCCCTGGATTATGAATTGTCCGAATACAAACCCTCCAAGCTGGTGAAGCTTGACATTTTGCTGAACGGCCAGATCGTCGACGCGCTGTCGTTTATCGTCCACGAAGAAAAAGCCTACACGAGAGCCAGAAAGATCGCCGAAAAGTTAAAAGACGTAATCCCGAGGCACCAGTTCGAGATACCGATCCAGGCCTGCATAGGCGGCAAGATCATCGCCAGGGAGACCGTGAAAGCTTACCGTAAAGACGTGCTGGCCAAGTGCTACGGCGGCGATATCACCAGAAAGAAGAAACTTCTCGAAAAGCAAAAAGAAGGCAAAAAGCGGATGCGCCAGTTCGGCAGTGTGGAAGTGCCTCAGGAGGCGTTCCTTACGGTGCTGAAGCTGGATTCCGGAGACTGACGCGCCGCGTCGATCATCGACATATGGAAACGTTGCTGCCCGGCTTATACGTTCATATCCCGTTTTGTGTAAAAAAGTGTAATTATTGCGACTTTTATTCTCTCGGCATATCGGAATGCGTCAACGCTTTCGGCGAGGGCGTATACCGGGATTACGTTGATGCGCTCAAGCGGGAGATCGCGGAGCTCCGTCAATGCCGTGGTAACGGAGCGTGCGGGTTTGGCGGCACCGTTATACCTGAAAAGATCGACAGCGTATATATCGGCGGCGGGACTCCCAGCATATTGCCCCCCGATCTGATCTGCGAACTGCTGGATGAATTGCGCGACGGTTTCGTTATCGCGCCTGACGCGGAGATAACGATAGAATGCAATCCCGGAACGTTGTCCGAGAATAAACTTATCGATTATAAGAAGGCGGGGATCAACAGGCTCAGCATCGGAGTCCAGTCATTGAACGACAGTTTGCTTGGTTTCCTCGGCAGGATCCACGATTCTAAAAAGGCGTTGGAAACCATAAAGCTTGCGAGAACTTATTTCGACAACGTTAATCTGGATTTCATTTCAGGCGTTCCTGGGCTCATTGGGAAGAGCCGGCCGCAAAGCCTTTCGGATATCGAACGTGCGATCGACGCGGTGGCCGAAAACGGGATCCCTCACGTAAGTTATTACAGCCTTATTACGGAAGAAGGCACTCCTTTGTATGATTGGCGTGAAAAAGGGCTGCTGGAGGATATGGACGAAGGCCTGGAGCGGGAGTCCTATTATTTGATAAAACGCAGGTTGAACGACGCCGGATACGGCCAATACGAGATCTCCAATTTTGCGCTTCCGGGATATGAGAGCAGGCACAATCTAAAATACTGGTCGGGTGCGGAGTACGTTGGTATAGGCGCCGGAGCGGTGTCGTTTTTGAGGCATCACGGGGGAGAAAAATATGTGCGCTATTCGAACAGGAAGAGCGTGGCGGATCATATCGACGCCGGGAGTTTTAACGATATCAGAACGGTGGAAGAACTGCTGGATGTGATCGACCGGAAGAAAGAATTTATGATGCTGGGATTTCGTAAATTGACCGGGCCGGACCGCGAAATTTATTCAAAGCTTTTTAACGGAGCGGATATTGAATTGGATTTCGGAACGGAGTTACAGAGGCTGCGATCGGAGGGGCTTATCGGTAACGATCTGTCGCTCACGGCCAAAGGCCTCGATTTTGCCAACGAGATCTTTACGGCGTTTATTTGATGCAGGCGTATGAGATTAGATCTGATCGGCGTAAAAGAATTTTCTGAAATAATGACCCGGTGCGGCGGACTTAAGGCAGGCAGCGGGACGTTGCCGCTTGCGAAAGCCAGGAAGGGAGTCAAGCTTCATAAGTCGGTCCAGAAATATCTTGCCGGACAGCATCCGGGCTACCTTGCGGAAAAACAGGTATTGTTTACGTACGTGCCGGAATCTGCGGAAGAAGACGCTTACGGAGAGGAAACCGCCGGAATGGAAACAGCGGCAGGTGCCTTTACTCTCGACGGCCGTGTTGACGGTTACTATTTAGATGGGACAACGCTGGTGATCGACGAGATCAAAAGTTCGGACGCTCATCCGGACAAGGCCGATCCGGCTCACTGGCTGCAGGGCGCGCTTTACGGGTATATATTGTCCCTGTCCGACGAAGATGTCGAACGCGTCAATATCGAAATAATTTACGGTCTTTATTCTGATTTTAACGATATCAAAATTTTCACATACGAATATACTAAAGACGAGATCGAACCGGCGGTCTCGCCTTATCTCAAAAGGTATTCCAAATACGTCCGTGAGCAGGACGCCCATGCGTTAAAACTTCACGGGGAGCTTCAGGAACTCAAGTTCATTTATGACGAGTACCGAGGCGGACAGCGCAGGATGGCTGTCAATATATATAACGCGTTGAACGATCCGTCTATACCGATGATTTTGTGCCAGGCTCCCACCGGCATCGGCAAGACTGCGGGGACGCTGTTTCCGGCGCTTAAATCTTTCCCATACAAGAAGGGCGAGAAGTCTGCGATATTCTATCTCACTGCCAGGAACGAGGGCTCCAGGCCTCCGGAAGAGACGCTGGATCTTATTTCAGGCAGCGTGCCGGAGCTGAGGTATATCACGCTTACGGCTAAAGAAAAGATCTGCCTGATGAACGCGTCGGTCCCCGATACGGGAACGGAAGGGAAGTTCCAGTGCGATCCGTCCTGTTGTCCCTACGCAGAAAAACATTACGATAACGTGGAAGAAGCGCTGGATAGACTACTTGGTTCAGGGAAAAAACGGTTCGATCGTGAACTCATTCGCGAGACCGCCGAAGAATGTAAAGTTTGTCCTTTCGAGCTGTCTCTGGATCTGTCCACGTACTGCGACGTCATAATAGGGGACTACAACTATCTGTTCGATCCGGAGAGCTATCTGAAACGTTATTTTACGACAGATGGCGGTCAATACTATTTCCTGATCGACGAGGCCCATCAGCTGCCTGACCGCGTCCGGTCAATGTATTCCGCCTGTCTTACGGCAGCCAGGTTCGAATCCGCCGCAAAGGGCCGTAAACGCAAGAAGATCGGCAAGTCGCTTATGAAGGTGGCGTCAATGATCTCCGACTTCGCCGCGCAGGATTCCTGCGACGTCCTTCCCGTTTTCAGCGACACCATTCCTGGATTTAAAGAAGCTTCTTCCGATACCGTGGAAGATACTATACCCGTAAAATTGAACGACGAGCTCGACCGGCTGTGCGACGCTGCCTTCGAATACCTCGAAACGGAACCTGACCGGAATCTACTGGAATTATGCTTCGACGTGCTGCACTTTAAGACCATATCCGAACTGACCCGCAACGGCGGCTTTGCCATAAAGTTCAGGAACGAAGGAGTCCCCTCCGTAAACATATACTGCCCCGACCCGTCCGCCGTTATCAGAAAAAAGTGCGGCTCCGGGCTGGGGTCCGTGCTGTTCTCGGCAACGCTTCTGCCGGAGATCTACTACAAAGGCCAGCTGGGCGCCGCCGACATGCCTTATATCTTTTTCGACTCTCCGTTCCCAAAAGAAAATCTGCTGGCTGTCGGGGGCACCTTCGTAGACACGCGCTACAGGGTCAGAGAGGCGTCGCTGCCTCTGACGGCATCTTTTATCACGGAACTGGGAAAATCGCTTAAAACGGGCAATTACGTCTGTTTTTTCGGCTCCTGGAAGCATATGCGGTCCGTGTACGAACTTATAGACAAAGATTTCCGTGAAAAATACGTTTTTATGCAGCCCGAATCTTCGACATTAAAGGACCGCAGCGAATTCATTGCCGGGTTCAAAAAAGATCCCGAAGAGCTCCATATGGGCTTCTGCGTGCTGGGGGGCGCTTTCTCGGAAGGTGTGGATCTGCCGGGCAACAGGCTTTCCGGCGCCGTCATCGTCGGTACAGGCGTGCCCCAAGTAAATTACGTCAACGAGCTCCTGAAAGATTATTACGCTTCCGCCGGCGAGGCCGACGACGGCCTTCCTGTCGACTATGTGCGCAGTTCAGGATACGGCAACGACTATTTTTATCCGGGGGTTAGCAAAGT
>JAEFAM010000060.1 GCA_016287565.1 Clostridia bacterium | reverse complement strand
GGCAGCTCGAAACGAGCGAAAAATCAAATCTCCCTTCACTCGGCGCAGCCGAAATTAGCTGAAAGCCATCGGCTTTCAATATCACTCGTCCGCCAGGACGAATTTAGCTGAACACTGATTACTTTGCCCAAGCAGTCAGTGTTCAATTTAGCTGAAAACCGCAGGCTCTGTTGCTTAAAGCCATCGGCTTTCAATTTCACTCGTCCGCCAGGACGAATTTAGCGGAACACTGATTACTTTGCCCAAGCAGTCAGTGTTCAATTTAGCTGAAAACCGCAGGCTCTGTTGCTTAAAGCCGGCGGTTTTCAATATCACTCGCCGTCAGTCGAATATCACTCCGCCCGGCGGAATATCACTCGGCGCAGCCGAATATCACTCACCCGTAGGGTGAATTTAGCTGTGCGAAGCACAAATTCGCTCGCACGCCGGTGCGAATTTAGCTGAACCCTGACGATTTCGTTTAAACCGTCAGGGTTCAATTTCGCTCGTCCCCCCAGGACGAATTCAGCCGACCGAAGGTCTCTCAGTCCACCGACTTCAGGGACTCCACCATGCTGATCTTCCTGAGCGGCCTGTTCATGATCAGGCTCACCGCCAGGGAGAAGAGCACCGTCAGGCCGGCGGCCAGCAGGTAGCTCCAGAAATGGACTTCGCGGCCGAACATCACCATGTCGATCTCAGCGGTGTTGATGACGAAGGAGGCAAGGATCCGCCCCAGGCCCAGGCCCAGCAGCGCGCCGAGCAGGGTCAGGACGATGTTCTCCCTGAAAATGTACATCGAAACTTCGTTGTCCGTGAAGCCCAGCACTTCCAGGGTGGCGATCTCCCTTATCCTTTCCGCGATGTTGATGCTGGAGAGGTTGTACAGCACGATCACCGCCAGGAGCACCGCGGACAATATCAGCACCAGCACCACGGCGTCCAGGGCTTCCATCATTTTGGAGAAGGTCTTCCGGAGCGACGACTGCAGGACCATTGTCAATACCTTGTCGTTGCCGATGATCTCGGCCGCCAGGTTTTCTTCGTTGGCCGCTTCCACGTCGTACGTAAGATAAAGCAGGTTGAACTCGGGGGCGTCGCCGATCATTGCCGTATACGTTTCGGGGGTGATGAACACTTAGTGGTAGATATAATTTTCGATGACTCCGCCTACGGTGATATCGGCTTTTTCGGTGTCGCTCAAGGAGACGGTGATGACGTCGCCTTCGCGGACTTTCAGGATCTTTGCCAGCTTTTCGGTCACCAGCGCCTCTCCCGGCTCGAGAGTGTATCTTTCTCCTGTCGTACGGTTGCGGGGCTCCATTATGTTCTGGGTCTTTTCGGCGGATTCTCCCACCATCACGTAGCCGCTGTGGGATACGTCGCCGTGGGAAAGGGAATAGGATTTCTGCATTGCCGCGGTGATCTGGGCGCCCTTGTCGTAATTGCCCAGTATCTCCTGTATTTCCGATATGGCCTCCCGGTCAACGGCCTGGGTGTACGCCATGGCGTCGAAGTGCATAACGTTGTCGAACTGCTTGGCAACGATGTCGGAAATCGAGTCTCTCAGGGCAAAGCCGCACAGCATCAGGGCGGTGCAGCCCATTATGCCTATAAGGGTCATTATCATGCGCTTCTTGTACCTGAAAACGTTCCTGACCGTGACTTTGCTGAAGAAGGACAGCCGCTTCCAGACGGGCCGGATGCGCTCCAGGAGCACTCTTTTTCCGGAAGGGGGAGCGGAGGGGCGCATGAGCTGCGCAGGTACCGGCATCATGACTTTCACGCAGCTGAACAGAACGGTGAGGGCCGAAAGCGCCAGGCTGACGCCTGTGATGATGAGGGCGTCCTTAAAGAGGAAGGGCATTTCGTTGACCTGGACTCTGTAAAGGATGGAATACGCCTTGAAGATGACGAAGGGGAACAGCTTGTATCCCACCGCCAGGCCCAGCACGCAGCCCAGAAAAGTGGCGGAGCAGCCGTAGAACAGGTATTTGCCGAATATCCTGATACCCGAGTAGCCCAGCGCCTTTAAAGTGCCTATCTGAGTCCTTTCTTCGCTAACCATCCTGGTCATGCCGGTGATGGACACCAGCGCCGCCACGATGATGAAGAAAGCGGGGAAGACCTTGGCAATGTTGCCGATGCGCTCCGCGTTCTGGCCGTACTCCTGATAGCCGCCGTTGTCGTCTCTCGTATATATGAACCATTCGGGGGGCTCCAGTTCTTCCAGGAGCTTTTTGCTGTCTGCCAGCCGTGCTTTTCCTTCCGCCAGCTGCGCCAGGCCGTCCTCGTATCCGGCTTTTCCTTCGTTATATTCTTTGATGCCTGCTTCCAGATCGGCGCGCTTTTCTGCCAGTTCGGCCTCCGCTTTTTCCACTTCCGCCCTGGCTTCCGACAGGACTTTTCCGTTCGCGTCCAGTTCTTCGCGGCCCTGTGCAAGCAGCGCCCTGCCTTCCTCTAAAAGGCCTTCGTTGTACTCTATTTCCGCCTTGGCATCTTCCAGTTTCTGCTTCGCATCCGAAAGCTCCCTGTCCGCTCTGGCGCGGCCCTCTTCGTACTGCCGTTTGGCTTCTTCCAGTTCCGACACGTACCTGTCGAATTCGGCCTGACCCGCGTAAAGTTCCGCCTTGCTCTCGTCCAGCCTGGCGCCTATCTTCAGGAATGCTTCTTCAGCTTTTTCCAGCTGCTCTTTTAAGAGGCTCTTTTCTTCCTCGAGCCCTGCTTCGTGGCGTATCTCTTCGTATCTCGCCTTGAGCTCTTCGAAAAGGCCGTATGCTTTATCGTAAAGGCCTCTCACCGTTTCGTAGGACTCCCGGGAAGATTCCAGCTCCTCGCGGGCGTAGTCCAGATTGACCTCCGCTACGCTGATCTGCTCTTTGGCTGCGGCCAGTTCCTTTTCCGCTTCCAGGGCGGAGGAGGCGTACTCTTCGAGGCCTTCGGAATATTGACGCCTGGCGTCCATCAGCTTTTCGGTGCCTTCCGTCAATTCCGCGTATTTTTCCGCGTATTCTGCTTCCGCGTCGTTAAGCTGTTTCTCTCCGTCTTCCAGTTCGCCGCGCTTCTCGGACAACAGCTTTTCCGCGTCTTCGAGCTGCTTCTCTCCGTCGTCTATCTGCGCCTTCGCGTCCTCCAGCTGCTTTTTCGCGTCAACGAGTTCTGCTTCCGCTTTTTCGAGTTCTGCTTCCGCGTCCGCGATCTGCTTTTCCGAGTCTTCTGCGGTACGCATATACCGGTCCGATGATGCCGCCGCGCCCGCTTCTTCTATGAGGGGCTTCTTTTCCTTCTCCAGATCTTTATATCCCTGGGTGTACACGGTCTCGGCCTTCATATCAGAAAAGACCAGGTACAGTTCCGTATAATATCCGATGGTGAAATTTCCGGCGGGAACGAATACGATGTGGTCGATGCCTCCGTCTCCCGCGGTGGTGTTGCCGTGCTCGTAATCCGACACGTACATGGCGGAATACACGTGGCCGACAATAGTATATTCGGTGTTTTTGAGATTGTCCCCGGCGTCTTCGGATACGACCGAGATCTTGGTGCCCACGGGGTAGAGGTACGACGCCGAATCCAGCAGGCATTCGTTGTCCCTCACCGGGAAGCGGCCGTCTTTCAGCCACAGCTGGTTTATATCGCTGTCTTTATCGTAGGCGATGAAACGGGACTCCGCCTCGTCTTCGTTGTGATCCGTCACGCAGTCGTAAAAATACGATCTTTTAACGGACACACCATCGAGCGCCTCCAGCGCCCTGACCTCCTCGTCGTCGAAGCCCCAGGTGGAAATGAGGCGGAAATGCATCAGATTCTGCATATCCGAATATTTGTCCGTGGAATTGATCATATCGGGCTCGCTGGCCTTGATGCCTGCGAAAAAACCCACTCCCAGGGCAACTATAAAAAGGATCGATATGTAGCGCGCTTTCGTCCGCCAGATGGACCTGAGCGTGTTTTTAAAGGAGGCGCTTTTCATCGGTCACCATTCGATCTCTTCTATGCTTTTGGGGTTTTCGTTTTTAACGATGCTGACTGTCTCGCCGCTTTTGACTTTTATCACTTTATCCGCCATGGCGGTGAGCGCCGAATTGTGTGTCACTATTATGACCGTCATGTTATCAGCGCGGCAGGTGTCCTGGAGCAGCTTCAGTATCATCTTGCCGGTGGTATAGTCGAGGGCTCCGGTGGGTTCGTCGCACAGAAGGAGCTTGGGCTTTTTGGACAGGGCACGGGCAATTGAAACTCGCTGCTGTTCGCCTCCGGAGAGCTGGGCGGGGAAGTTGTCCAGCCTGTCTCCCAGCCCCACTTTTTCCAGTATCTCTTCGGCTTTTATGCAGTCGGAAGTTATCTGCTCGGCCAGCTCCACGTTTTCACGGGCGGTGAGGTTGGGGATGAGGTTATAGAACTGGAAAATGAATCCCACGTCGTGGCGGCGGTAGTCTACGAGCTGCTTTCTGGTGTAGAACTGTATCTCATTGCCGTCGACGCTGACGGAGCCGCTGTCGCAGTTGTCCATACCGCCTAAAATATTCAGAACGGTTGTCTTGCCGCTGCCGCTGGGACCAACTATTACCGCCAGTTCGCCTTTTTCTATGTCGAAGGTCATGTTCCGGGCGGCTTCGATCACCACACCGCCGTTCCGGTACCTTTTCGTTACGTTTTTAAGACTTATAAAACTCATTTTCCCTCGTATCCTCTGCGCTCCGGAATTCCGCCGGACACCGGATGCCGGACGCCGGACGCTTCGCCGCACTCTATAAAGCTGCGTCAGATCTTGTATATCTTGTTATACTCGTCGTATATCTCCTTGAAAGCTTCCGATTCCTCTTTCATCAGGTTGTGCGTATATTCGTGAGGATGGAATTCGTCTCCCGCCAGTTCTATCATTGCCAGCGCCACGTTGGAGCAGTGGTCGGAGACTCTCTCGCAGTTGGTGACTATGTCGTTGAATACGAAGCCCTGATTCAGCGTGCAGACGCCCTGCTTCAGGCGCTCCACGTGATTGTGCTTCATCTTGTCGCTGAGCCCGTCGATCAGCTCTTCCAGCGGCTCCACTCTGGAGGCGGCGGTCATGTCGTTCTCGGTAAACGCGCTCACCGTCATATCCAGCACCGCCGTAACGGCCTTGAACAGCACTGCCAGCTCGTTTTTAGCCGCTTCCGAGAACCGCACGTCCTTATCGTAAATCTCCCTGGCGCTCTGGGCCAGGTTGAGGCTGTGGTCCGAAATGCGCTCGAAATCCGAAAGCGTATGCAGGAACAGCGACACCTTCTCGCTCTGGTCCTTGGACATTTCGCGGCCGGTCAATTTCATCAGATAAGTGCCCAGGCCGTCTTCGTAAAGGTCAACGTCGTCCTCCTGCTGCTTTACGTTGTCGTACCCCTCTTCGCTGTAATTTTTGAAAAGGGCGATCGCGTCGTAGATCCCCTGGCGGGATATGCCTGCCATCTTGTTGATCTGTATCTCGGACTGCTCTATTGCCAGGGCGGGGTGGGTGAGGAATCGGTCCTCCAGATGGACCTGCGACCTGACGACGGCGCCCGGCTTCTCCTTCACCATTGCCGTGACCACTTTCTCTATGAGGGAAGTCATAGGGAACAGGAGCAGCACGATGGCGAACCTTAAGATCGTATTGACCAGCGCCGTAGAGAAGGGATTCATCACTGCATAGTCGAAGGGGAATTCCGCAAAGGCGTCGATGATATAGTAGATGATGGCGCACACGGCCACGCCGAAGGCGGAAGACACGGGATAGATGAGAGCCGCCCGCTTGCCCTCTGTATTGGCTCCGATGGCGGAGAGCAGCACGGGCACCGCGGCGCCGATGCATATGCCCATCAGCAGGGGAACGGAAGAGCGGAATGCGATGGCTCCCGTTACGGAAAGGGCCTGCAGGATACCTACCGCGGCGGAAGCGGACTGGAGCATGGCGGTGAACAGAAGCCCCGCCAGGATGCCCAGGATGGGGTTGGAAAGCGTAACGATGGCGTCTGTGAACCATTTCTGTTCGCCCAGCCCCGATACGGAGCGGCTCATGGTGCTCATGCCGAACATCAGTATGGCGAAGCCCATAAGTATGCTGCCGATGTATTTGGTGACTCGCTTTTTACCGAACATGCGAAGGAGTATTCCCGCCACTGCAACCACTCCGGTAAGCGTGGCCGTAGAAACGATCTCTCCTATGAAACCCGCTCCTTCTATGTAGCCGAGGCAGATGATCCAGCCGGTGATGCTGGTGCCTAAGATGGCGCCGATGGTGACGTTCACCGCCTGTTTAAGCTTCATCATGCCCGAGTTCACGAAGCCTACCGTCATAACGGCGGTGGCGCAGGAAGACTGTATGGCGGAAGTGACTCCGGTGCCCAGCAGGATGCCCTTGATCTTCGTCCCGGACAATTTATACAGTATGGGCTCCAGTTTGCTTCCGGACAATTTTTTAAGTCCGTCTCCCATCAGCGACATGCCGAACAGAAACAGCGCGATACCGCTGAACAGGGCAATGACCTCGGAAAAACTCATAGGAAAGCCTCCTTGCAGTTTTTTTGTTTTGTCGACCGCGGCGGATCCGGGCCTGCTCCCGGCCGGAAAAAGTTCGCGTGCCGCCTGCGATCGGTCAGCGGCCACATTCCGCAATTCTATTATGCCATAAAATACGGGATTTGGCAAAATTGTTGACGTGAAGGATAGACTTGAGAGCCCTTTTTCTGTATAATTACGCCGTGATTTCCGGAAGCGGCGGAGCTTCGGAGCGCCGGCCTTGGGGACCGGAGATCATAATACCGTAAGAGTGACACTTTAAGAGGGACAGCATGGACGATCCGAGAAAGATATTGACGATGAAAGTGGGAGAGATGCCCGGATACGGGTACGACTGCTCCTGCGGAAGGCACCACAGCGTTGACATAAACAAGATAATCAGCGGCTCCGGCGTGTTAAAAGAACTGCCCGAAGCCCTGAAGCCCTACGCCGGCAGGAAGATGCTGGTGGTGGCTGACAACAATACGGTGGAGATCGGCGGGCACCGCGTTAAAGCCATGCTGGACGAAGCGGGATACGATACGGACCTTCTGGTGCTTGAGACCAAGGGCTACCCGGTGCTGCTTCCCGACGAGACCACCGTGGGTACGCTGCTCATCCACATCACCGACGAAGTGGGGATTCTTATAGGAGTTGGCAGCGGCACCATCAACGACCTGTGCAAGATCGTATCTTACAAGATGAAGCTGCCTTTCGCCATAGTAGGCACCGCGCCTTCCATGGACGGATACGCCTCCGTAATGGCGCCCCTGATCGTACAGCGCCAGAAGATAACCTATCCCGCCCATTATCCCGTCATAATAGTCACCGACACGGATCTTTTGAACACCGCGCCCCTCATTATGAAGCAGGCAGGCTTCGGAGACGTGATAGGGAAGTACACGGCGCTGACAGACTGGCGGCTGGCTCACAAGGTCAAGGGAGACCATTATTGCGCCGTTACCGCGGAGCTGGTGCAGAACGCGGTGGACGACTGCGTGGCCAATATGGACGCCTATTTCGGAGGCTCTCCGGAGGCGGTACTTAAGATGAACGACACGCTTCTGCTGACGGGCATCTCCATAGGCCTTATAGGATATACGAGACCGGCATCCGGCTCAGAGCACCACCTGGCCCATTTCTGGGAGATCGACGCCATAGCCAGGGGCGTGGAACATCCGCTCCACGGAAACTCCGTAGGGCTGGGCTCCATCGCGTCGGCGGAAGTTTACAAGATAATGAGGACCCGCTTCGAAGTGGTGGATTCCGTGGCGCCTCCGGATCCGGATATGCTCCGGGAGATCTATTCCAGGGCCGGAATGGCGTTGACGCCCATGGAACTGGGAGTCAGCCCCGAACTGTTCAAGCGCAGCCTGAACAACGGCTACCGGATCAGGCCCAGGTACACTATATTCAACTTCACGATGGAGCAGGGCATGCTGCCCGAGATCGCGGACAGGGTCACTGAAATAATGTGCGGAGGCGCCAGGTGAATCTCATAGCTGACAAGTGGCAGGACTACGAAATACTCGATACGGGCGACGGCCTTAAACTGGAGCGCTGGGGCGATATATTGCTGTCAAGGCCCGATCCCCAGGTCATTTGGGGCAAGTCCGACCCTGCGGCCTGGGAACGGGCTCATGCGGAATATTCCAGATCAAGTTCCGGAGGCGGTCAATGGCGCCGCAAAAAGTCTTTTCCGGACCGCTGGACCGTGGAATACGGCTCTCTGGGCCTTAAGTTCATAGTGGAGCCCATGGGCTTCAAGCACACGGGCATATTCCCTGAGCAGGCGGCCAACTGGGAGTGGATGTACCGGGCTGTCAGGGGCGCCGCCGACGCGGGCAGGAAGCCGGAAGTGCTGAACCTTTTCGGATATACGGGGGGAGCCACCCTGGCCTGCGCAAAGGCGGGAGCGGCGGTGTGCCACGTTGACGCTTCGAAAGGCATGGTCACCAGGGCCAGGGAGAACGTGGAACTGTCGGGCCTGGGGGACAGGACGGTCAGGTACATCGTCGACGACGCGTTCAAATTCGTTGCCCGGGAGATACGCCGGGGCCGCAGATACGACGGCATCATAATGGATCCTCCGTCCTACGGCAGGGGCCCTTCGGGAGAGGTGTGGAAGCTGGAGAACAATCTCGCGGGCTTCGTTGAGAGCTGCATGGAACTGCTCTCGGATCAGCCTCTTTTCCTGCTCCTGAATTCGTATACCACCGGTTTTTCGCCCGTGGTGACTGAAAATATTTTGAGGCTGACGCTGCCGGAGCGGCTTTCCGGGAAGGTGGATTTCGTCAGCGGCGACCTGCTTCTGCCCGTGTCCGAAAAGCGCGGCAGGAGCGGGATATATCTGCCCTGCGGTTCGTACGCGGCTGTGAAGGGATCGGGCAATGGCGACTGAAGCGCTTGAGATATTGTACGAGGACAATCACCTGGTATTCGCGGTGAAGCCCGTGGGAGTATTGTCCCAGAGCGACGGCAGCGGGGCTGAAGATATGCTGACGCTGTTGTCCCAGGATATCGCCGAGCGGTACGGCAAACCTGGCAAAGCCTTTGTGGGGCTGGTGCACCGGCTTGACCGGAACGTGGGCGGGACGATGGTATTCGCCAGGACCTCCAAAGGCGCCTCCAGGGCTTCGGAAGACATGCGCACGGGCAATTTCTACAAAGGCTACCTGGCGCTGGCCAGAACGCCTTTAAAGGCTCCCGGGGGAGACGGTCCGGAAAACGGCAAAAGCGCCGCCGAGGGATATCTCAGGCACAGGCTCCTTAAGAAAGAAAAAGAGAACAGGGTGTTCGAGTCGGAGCGCGGCAAGGAATGCCTGCTCTATTACAAATATATCTGCCCCTTAAAAGGCGCTGCAGGAGAGACGAGGGGTCACGTGTATTTCGTGATACCCGTGACCGGCAGGACGCACCAGATAAGGGCCCAGTTCGCCTTTTCAGGTTCGCCGCTTTTGGGTGACCTCAAGTACGGCACGGGCGACGGCGGCAGCGGCAGCAGGTTCGAGATAGGGCTCTGGTCCTTCGCCGTCTCTGTCAGGAAAACGGTAAAGAGGGACGAGCGGATATGGGCGGTATCGCTGCCCGAAAGCAGTCTGTGGCGCGGCCCCGGCGGCCTTGTTCCTGAAGAGATACGGGAGTTCGCCGCATCGGGAGATTACAGAGAGATACTGGAAAAAGTCAAGGAGCGTCCGGTAAAAGCGCCGGGCGGGGAAGCAGACTTTATTGGGGAAGAGAGTTCGGATGGAGAAGTTTGATCTGATAGCCACCGCGGCATTCGGGCTTGAAGGAGTCGTTGCCAGGGAACTTGAATGGCTGGGCGCGGAAGGCATAACCACCGAAAACGGCCGGGTCAGGTTCAAAGGCGACTTTTATACGGTCGCCAGGGCTAATCTGTGGCTCAGGACCGCGGACCGGGTGCTCATATTGCTGGCGGAAGGAAAAGCGGCCACTTTTGAAGAACTGTTCCAGTTGACGCTCGCTGTACCTTTCGAGGAACTGATGGGGCAGGACGCCTGCTTCCCGGTAACGGGCAAGTCCGTGAAATCCACGCTTTTCAGCGTGCCGGATTGCCAGGCTATCGTGAAAAAGGCCGCCGTAGAGCGCATGAAAAAGCATTACGGGCTGGAGTGGTTCCCGGAGACCGGGGCCAGGTACAAACTGGAAGTTTCCATACTGAACGATATTGCCTCCATAACGCTGGATACCTCGGGCGCAGGGCTCCATAAAAGGGGATACCGGGCCGTCACGGGCAAGGCGCCTATAAAGGAAACCCTGGCCGCGGGCATGATACTTGTCAGCCGCTGGAAAAAGGACAGGGCGCTGATCGACCCCTTCTGCGGCACCGGCACCATACCTATAGAGGCCGCAATGATAGCCAGGAATATTGCCCCGGGTCTCAGGCGGCAGTTCGATTTCGAGAAGTGGAAATGCTTTGACGGAAATATCATATTAAGGGCAAGGAACGAGGCTGAAGCGGCCGTAGACCGCGACGTGAAGCTTAAGATATACGGCTCCGACATAGACTATTTCGCCATCCGCCAGGCGATGGACAACGCGGTCAAGGCAGGCGTGGGCGATGATATAGCGTTTCAGAAACTGGATTTCAGGGCCGTTTCCTCTTCTTACAAGTACGGCTTCATGATAACCAACCCGCCCTACGGAGAGCGGCTCATGGAAGACCGGGAAGTCAGGGAACTGTACGCGGCAATGGGCGCCCATTTCAAGAATTTTCCCACCTGGTCCTTTTACGTGATCACTTCCCACGACGGATTCGAAAAGGATCTCGGGCGCCGGGCGGACAAAAAGCGCAAGCTCTACAACGGCATGCTCAAGTGCGATCTATATCAATTTTACGGTCCCAGGCCTCCGAGACCTGCGGAAACGGCAGAAAATTCAGAAAAAAGCGAAAAAAGATAAAAAAGTTGTTGACACGCGGGGCGGGAGTGTGCTATCATCCCGTTTGCTGTGCGTTTCGCATACGTTGCGTCGCGCCGGCGCATCAGGACGGTCCTCTGCAGTTCATCGCACGAACGTCTGAAGGAAGAGGAGTGAAAAAGCGATGGATATTATTAAAGCAGTTGAAGCTGATTATCTCAAGAGCGAGGATAATACTCCGAAACTCGCTATCGGTGATTTCGTGCGCGTGCACTTCAAAGTCATCGAGGGAACCAGAGAGAGAATTCAGGTATACGAAGGAACCGTTATCGGTATGAGAGGAGAAGGACTCAGAGAGTCTTTCACCGTAAGACGTATCTCTTACGGCGTAGGCGTGGAAAGAGTTTTCCCGCTCCATTCTCCCAAAGTGGCTAAAGTCGAAGTCGTCCGCCACGGTAAAGTCAGGAGAGCCAAGCTCTACTACCTGCGTGACAGAGTCGGCAAGGCAGCCAAGATCACCGAGAAGATCTGATCCGAAGAATGAAGCCCGCAGCATTAATGTTGCGGGTTTTTTTTCTGCGGATCCGGTCCGGAACGTCACCGGCCGCGCAGAACGTGTGGAACTTGCGGATCGCGCCGACCGTGTCAAACGTCGCTTGAGTTTAAGATATGAACGTCGATCTCCGTGATGATCCCGTAAAGGCGCTGGGCAATACCGGCGAGATGCTGGCGCTGTGCAGATATATCGACCGGGGATACCGGCTGATACAAAGAAACTGGCGCCTGGGCAGGACCGCCGAGATCGACCTGATCCTTTTCGACCCGGAGGGCGACACGGTATGTTTTTGCGAAGTCAAGACCAGGACCGCTCCCTGTGAGGGACGGGACGCCGGGATCCCGGACCCTTCTGACAGCGTGAGAGGGAAGAAAAGGATGAAAATAAAATACGCCTCCAGAGTATTTATGGAGACCCACAGGGAATTCGAAGAAAAAAACGTGCGTTTTGACGTGGCAGAGGTGTATAATAGGGGCGGATCGTTTCAGGTGCGCATCATAAAAGACGCGTTCTGAGCGGTACAGGTATGATCCAGGAGAGTATATATGTCTAAAAAAGATAGATCCCAACAGAATGCC
>JAEFAM010000010.1 GCA_016287565.1 Clostridia bacterium | reverse complement strand
AGCTGTCCATGAACCAGATGTACTTGGGCATCTTGTGGCGCGCCAGGTGAGACCGGATGAACTCACGCATCTCGTCCTCGTCGGCGTTGACACCGGCCTTTAAAATGATGCAGGCGCAGACCTCCTCGCCGTAGTTCTTGTCCGGCACGCCGATGACCTGCACGTCCTGAACTTTGGGATTCGTGTAGAGGAATTCTTCCAGTTCTTTAGGGTAGATGTTCTCGCCGCCGCGGATGATCATATCCTTGATGCGGCCGGTGATGTGGAAATAGCCTTCTTGATCTATAGTGGCCAGGTCGCCTGAATGGAGCCAGCCGTCTTTGTCGATGGCCAGCGCCGTTGCCTCGGGCATATTGTAATAGCCCTTCATCACGGAATAGCCCCGGACGACCACTTCGCCGGGCGTTCCCACGGGCACGTCTTCGCCGGTCTCCGGATCGGCGCAGCGGACCTCCACGAAAGGCATGGCGCGGCCCACGGTCGACACCCGCTTTTCGATGCTGTCGTATATGTTCGTCATCGTGCATACGGGCGACACTTCGGTGAGGCCGTAGGGGATGGTGATCTCAGTCATATGCATCGATCCGACGACCTGCTCCATGACTTTTACGGGGCAGGGGGAGCCGGACATTATGCCGGTGCGGAGCGACGAAAAGTCGTATTTCGGGAAGTCCGGGTGCTCCAGCATGGCGATGTACATAGTAGGTACGCCGTAGGTGGCGGTGCATTTTTCCGCCTGGATCGTGTTCATCACACGGACGGGGTTGTAGCGCTCCACGGGGACGATGCAGCTGCCGTGGGTTATGCAGGCCATTATCCCCAGCACGCAGCCGAAGCAGTGGAAGAAGGGGACTGGGAGGCAGACACGGTCCTGAGGAGTCAGCGTCTGGTTGTCGCCGATGCATTTGCCGTTGTTCAATATATTGTAGTGCGTGAGCATGACGCCCTTGGGGAAGCCGGTGGTGCCGGAAGTGTACTGCATATTGACCACGTCGTAGGGAGAAACGTTCCGCTGTATCTCCGCCCGCTCCTCTTCGCTGACTTTTTCGGCCAGTTTGCGCAGGTCGGACCAGTGCAGAGCGCCTTTGGGCGTCTTTTCGGGGGCGTCAAGGTATATGACTCTTTTAAGGCGCGGCAGGTCAATGCTTTCAAGCTCCCCGGGAACGCTGTCCTTCAGCTCGGGGACAAGTTCGTTGACGATCTCTACGTAATTCGTATCTTTCAGCCCTTCCATCATCACCAGCGTGTCGGTGTCGGACTGGCGCAGCAGGTACTCTGCCTCGAAAATTTTATAGTTGGTGTTTACGGTCACAAGCGTGGCGCCGATCTTGGCGGTGGCGTACATAAGGACGATCCATTCGGGATAGTTGGTGGCCCAGATGGCAACGTGGGAGCCGGGCTTCACGCCGATGGCGAGGAGGCCCCGGGCAATGACGTTGCACTCGTCTCTGAACTGGGCGTAGGTCTTGCGGAAAGGCTTGTCATTGCAGACCACGCAGTCGTTGTCGGGGAAGATCCCGGCAACGCGGTCCAGCAGATCGCCAAGGGTCATCTCTATAAGGGAATCTTTCTTTTCGCCGAAGATCTTGTCTGTTGACATTATCATGTTCCGTTCCTCCTGCGGCGCGGTAAAAAAAATCTCCGTCTTTGTATGATTACAGAGACGAAGACAGTTTTTCTGTATCCGCGGTACCACTCTGATTAGCCGACTTCATCAGCTCGCTCAAAGCACGGGTTACGCCCGTCAGACGTCCGGTTCTACTTGTTTCTGTGCCGCGGCGGGGAACGCTCGCTCCCGTCAATGCCGCCTGCCCGTTCGCACCGGCTGCTCCGGAACCAGTTCGCCGCCTGTCTGCCGCCCCGTTACACCCACCCGGAGCTCTCTGCGCGCATATCGGCAGTTACTACTTTCCATCATAGCATTTGTCAATATTCTCTTCCGCGCCGTCATCCTCTCCGTGGTCCGAAGCGGCAACTTTCGCGGTAGGTGAAGTATACAACAGCCGGGAAAGCGTGTCAAGGTATTATTTCTGCCTGTTCCGCGTCTGTTTCTCCGGCTGTATTATCTGCGGAGCTGACTATTGAAGTACCGCGTTTTCTTCAGGTATCTCGAGGATATCGACTTCACCGTAAATTTCTTCCAGCATTTGAATTATTTCCTCTTCGGTATACTCAAGACTTATTACGCCTTTCCTTGCGATCAGGTAAGTCGAATTGGCACAAATAATGTATTCGTCGGTTTTTTCCAGATCGATATCCGCGTCAAACAGACGGAACGAAAAATAATGCTTTCTTTGGTTAATAGGTCTTTGTATTTCTATATTTCCGGAAAAACCATACCTTATCAGATTACCTCTTTCCGAATCATAATCTCCTTTATATACTTTTTCCATTCTGCAAAGATAGTCTGAATATAATTCTTCCTTACTTCCGTGACCAATGATCTTCACTTTAAATATCTGCGGCGCAACGGTCAGTATGTCATAAATATCATCCGAATCGATGTAATAAGGCCAATCAATTCCTTTAACCTCGGTGGTTTCGATCAAGGATAATAAATATGCTTTAAACGAATCGTAATCCTTAAAATTTTCTGCTGAACCCGTCGTCATAAAATCAAGGTTCTTTCGCTCTCCAAGAACATTCATAAAGGCGTCTTCGTAGTTATCTATGGGACAGAACAGAACTCCCTGGAGATAAACTTCCCCAGAGTAAATGTTATTAATTTTATCCGTTAATAATAGATATTTTTCACCGGTTTTGAACGGATAATCACTACTGTAATCTTCGAGACCATAAACTAACGAGTTATATACTCTAATGTAATCGTCAACGTCGCCTCTGATTCTTTCAGATACATGAAACTCTTTATAATAATGTCCGTCGTCATTACGTAATAATATACCGGTAAACTCACCTATGAAAATGTAAGGACAATCAATAAGTTTGTTTTCAAGACCAGAGTAAACACCTAATAAAGTATCTCCACCGCTTCCAAACTCGTTCTTGTCGCTCGTGGCCTGGTCGGTAGTCTTGCACGAAAACATACAAAAGCACAATACTATAACCATCGCGTAAACCATTGACTTTTTCATGATTTCAGCTCCTTAAACAACAAAAAACAGATGACAAAGCCGCAGAGATTTTTTGTACTGAACCATCGAAACTACCCCCGTCTGCATTATATAAAATCGATCAGGCATAAATCAAGCCGGAACGATATAAAAAGCAGCCAAGGGCGCCTCGCCGACAAACGCTTGACATTCCCGCCGGTTTGACGCAATATTGTCCCGGAATACGGAACGGACGGAGGTCGAATGATATGATCAAAGAAGGGCAGCAGGAGGACGGCAGGTATTGCCGGTATTTTACTCTCGGAGCCACGGAAGTCGACCTCCATAACCGCATGCGGCTCTCGTCGCTGCTGGGCTTTTTCCAGGAGACCGCCGGCGATCAGTGCGAACTGTTCGGCTCGGGCTGGAGCACTCTGTGGGAGAAGCACGGGATGTGCTACGTGGTGGTGCGTGTGGAGATCAGAATGGACCGCTATCCCGGCACCGGCGACACGATCCGCATCGATACGTGGCCCGACGGCAGATTGAGGCTTATTTTCGACCGCTCAGGCGAGATATACGACGCGGAAGGCATCAGGATAGGCGCGATCGTATCGCAATGGGCGCTTCTGGACGTGAAAGACCGCCATTTTCTCCGTCCCGACCCGCAGACCATAGCTCTGCCCGACACGTCAACGCTTTCCGCACCCTTTGAATTGACCAAAGACCATATTTTCGACGATTCGGACACGTCGATGCGCAAAATTATAGCGTCAAGGGCTCCCAGATTCAGTGATTTCGATTATAACGGCCATATGAACAACGCCAGGTACGCCGAATGGGCGGCAGACGCGTTCTGGCAGGCGTTGACCGACGAAGAACGGGCAATGAAGCCTGAACTCCGCCGCCTCGACGTCCGGTTCCGGGCCGAGATACCCGCCGCTTCCGAAGGCAGGCCCCTTGACGTCCGGCTCCGTCTGCTGCCCGGCGAAAAGCTGTTTTCATTAAAGGGGATAACTCCCGCAGACGGCGAAAAGGCGAAGCGCGACGTGCTCCATTTCGAGTGCGAAGGGGAATATGCGTTCCGTGACTGCGCCGATGATGCCGATGCTGCAGCTGCCGCCGGTGACGCGAACGATGCCGAAGGGGGAGTCTGAAGCCGTGTACAGCGCTCAAAAGCCGTGGATCGCGGAAAGAGAAGCCACTATATGTACCTGGAAATTTGACAGGAACAGAGGCTACGTCAGCAACCCGGAAACGTCGCTGATCAACGACTTTATGTGCCTGTCCGACAGGCAGTTGTACGATTACGCACGCATGATAAAAGAGTGCGGCTTCACAGGAATACAGGTGATGGACATCTGCGCGGCCTGGAAAGCGTCGGGCTCATGGGAAAACGTGCACGACAGGTTCAAGGTGCTTGCCGCGGCTTGCCACAGCATAGGGCTCCGGTTTACGGTATGGTGCTGGGCGGCGGAATTTTCGGGCCACGGCTGGACCGAACCGGAGGCGGCGTACAGAAACGTTGACCCGTCGCAGCCGGCGTATAAAGATCCGAAAGTGCTTTCGGTATTTGAGAAATATTACGATATTTACGCGGACCTGGCGCCCTTCGCGGACAGGGTCATTGCCCATTTCTTCGATCCCGGAAACCTGACAGATATGCCCAGCATCATATTTTTCTTGAAATTGCTGGCTAAGAAGTTCAAAGAAAAGAATCCGTCGGTGAAGATCGCCGTCGACACGTGGGGCTGCCCCGAAGGTTATCCCGAGGCGCTGGTGCAGGCGGGTCTGGACGACGTGATGCTGATGGAGCTGCCTTTTCTGCCTATATGGGAGGAACCGGGCAAGCGGGCAAATTTCCGCCGGGGCGTCAAGGAGCTGGGCTGCGGCCTGGGCGTATGGGGCTGGTACACCGCCGATATGGAGATCGATCAGCTGGCATCGATGACGGTCAACTGCCGCGTCCTGAAAGGCGTTTTCAACAGAGTCAGGGCCCAGGGCGACGGCGTGATGGTGCCTGATTACTGGAGCGAGACAGATTCGTATCACTTGCTGAATTTCTTTTCGCTTTATGCCGCGGGGCATCTGCTCACAGATCCGGAGGCCGATCCGGACAAGCTTTTGAGGGAAAGCGCCCTGGCTATCGCCGGGAGAGGCGGCAATAACGCGCCCGGCGGGAACGGCAGCGAAAATGCCGGCGGCAGCGACGCGGAGGCTCTGTCGTACGTTCTGGAAGTGATCCGGGACGCGCGCAGCGGCGACAACTGGGAAAGTTACTGGTGGTCGTCTCCCGGTTACGTGCTGAAGACGGGCGACTGTGAAGATATCCTGAGCCGCATCGACCGGGCCGTAATGCTGCTCACGGAGCTTTCGGAGCGGCCTGAGCCGGAGGACGGAATACCGTTCCCCATAACAAGGAGACAGCTATATAAGCTTATGCTTCCGCACCTGTTCCAGATAAAGCAGTTTGCAGAATTCCGCCGCGATCTGCGGAAACTGGAGCTGCTTAAAGAGAGCGGCGCGGACAGGGAGACGCTTGAAAAGAAGGCTTCTCTCGTATCCTGGGAGGTGCCGGAATACAACTGCGTGACGGGGCTGTGGGGGCAGCCGGAAGCCAGAGAGGCGTTTGAACAGCTGGCCGCGTTCTGCAGAGAAAACGGGCTTGCGTTGCCCGAACGGAGCCCGGCGGCGCGGTTCAGGTTCAAGCGTTGGATCATTGACCGTCTCACCGTTTGCCAGCGGGGCCTTGACACCGTATATGCGGCGGCGCCTTCCTTTTATGAGGGAGGTATGCCGGACGCCGGATCCATCGCTTCGCTGATGGAGGAACTGGCGGAAGAGGGCGTGCTGTGCAGAGACGGGCAGGGTCGATATTATCTTTCGGACTGGCGCGACCACCGGTTCGATTTTTCCATATAACTGGCGCGGACAACTGGCGCGGAGCGGCGGATGAGGACAACGGAGCGCGGAAGAGGTGCTTTATGAAAACGGCAAAAATAAGACCCGGACAGCCGGGGAGGCAGTTTGAAAATAACATTTTCGGCGTCAATGCCGAGATCACCCGCAGGGGCTTTTTCGGCGGCCTGCTGGCCCAGATGCTGAACAACAGGAAGCTGTTTTCCGGCGAAGCTTCGCCTGCGGGCTGGGAGTGCGAGGGCTTCGAATACGTGAAAGACCGGCCGGAGGAAAGCCTGTGCCGCAGCAATTTCGTCGTCCTGAAAAGCGGCTCCATGAAACAGACGTCGGAGGTAATTGCCACTGAAAAAGGGCGGCGGTACGAAGCGAAGGTCTGGGTCAAAGCCCTGTCCGAGAACGCCGCGGTGGAATTCGGCCTCGAAGGGCGCGAAAGACGGTTCGTTGTCCCGGAAGACGGAGAAAAATACAAGGCGCAGGCGTTCTCGTTTGACGGAGAAGACGTGGACAATGGCACTTTCGTTATTAAGGCAGAGGGCAACGTTGCCGTGTACGAGGCGTCGCTTATGCCGGAGGACGATTTTTACGGCATGCGCAGGGACGTCATCGAGGCCCTCAGGTACGCCGGTCCCACCTCCGTTCGTTTTCCGGGCGGCTGCGCGGCGGATCATTTCGACTGGCACGAGAGCCTGAAAGCGCCGGAGTTTAGGCAACCCGTGGGCGCCAGGGAAAAGGCCTGGTTCCTGTTCCGCAACACCTACGATCAGGACTGCATCGACGTGGGGCTCAACGAATTCATAATGCTCTGCCGTGAGCTGGGCGCGGAACCGGAATTCACGGTGAGCCTGATATCGTCCGACGGGGAAGACGCCCGGAAACTGGTGGAATATTGCAACGGAGACGCAAACACCGAGTACGGCGCCATCCGGGAGTCGCTGGGGTTCGGGCCCTTCGGCATCAAATACTGGTTCATCGGCAACGAAGCGTACTTTTTCGGGTTCGAGTACAGGGACGACGGGGCTCTGGCCGCGAAGCGCACCAACGAGCTGGTGCACGCCATGAAAAAGGCGGATCCTTCTATCGTTCCGATCCTGGGCCTTACGTGGGGCGCCAATCTCCATCAATGGAATCACGATTTCGTCCGGACGATCGATTTCGAACAGGAATACGTTTCCTTCCACGACTATATAGGCATACTGCCGGATCCATCCCAGGGCGAGAACGGCATGGCCACGGCGGAAATGGTGGAAGACCTCTTCCTTGACGGCGAGAGCTATGGCCTCAACTTCTACAAGAACGACCTGTATAAGGACAACTACTCGAATATAAGAGTATGCGCCGACGAGTGGAACTACACCTGGGGCAAAGATTCCAGCAACACGCTGTTTCTGTCCAACGCGCTCCAGTTCCATTTCCTTGCCAAAAGCGGGGACAAGTACCACATAGAGCGGGCGGAGTTTTTCATGCCGGTCAACGAAGGCATGATCTCCGTTCGGGGCAATGACTGTAAAGTCGAGAGCACCGGCGAGCTGTTCAGACTGATGGCCGGGCACAGGGACGGAATGATCGCGGAATGCGACGCGGACACGGCGGACGTCGACGTGCTGTGCACGAGCCACACGGGTGAGGACGGCAAAGAAAAACTGTACCTGTCGGTGGTGAACCGGCGCGCTGAACCCTGCCGGATCGAGGTCGAAGGCTGCAGGATATTGTCCGTCGCCCAGATAAAAACAGGAGTCTACAGCTTCACCGACAACGATTACGAGGTCATCGGCCCTGAAAAGGCGGAGGCGGCAGAGGCGGCGGAGACCAGGGTCGGCGGCCACAGCGTTTCGTTTATGGTGCTGGAAAGATGATCTGAAAAACAAGAAAACGAAAACGAGATCACAGTCTGAAAACACGGGTCCGGGAGCGAATTCCGGGCCCTGTTTTTTGCGTCCTGTAGAAGGCGGCTTTCGGCGGCGCTCCGCACACTAAAAAGGCCCTTAAAAGGTCGAATCCGCACCGTTTCGGCCATTCGCCGGCTCCGTTTTTGCGTTGACAATGCCGCCTCCGCTGTGTTAAAATTTTCGAGGTTAATTCTTCGTCTGTCCTCGAGGCAGGGAAGGGAGGAAATATGATTAAAACCGGTTTTTTGGCAAACGGCGAGATGCTCGGCTGGGAGCCTGAAAAGCTATTCTCTTTTATTGCGGAAACGGGCTTCGATTGCGTTGAACTGATCGACGACATCATCTTTTCGCCCGATAAGACTGCCCGTTACCATGAGGAGATCGTAAAGGCCTCCGAGAAGTACGGAGTAGGTATCTCGGAGATATTGACCCAGCACGATCTGGTGGTCAACGACGAAGGCGCGCGCAACGCGAACACCGCCCTCATCATCGAGAATATGAAAAAAGCCGCGGCGCTGGGCGTGAAGACCGTCAACGTCTTTACAGGTCCCGTGCCCTGGATGCCTGACTCCATCACCGCAGGCAAACAGGTGTCCTTTACTCAGGCATGGAACTGGGTGCTGGGCGCTTTCGAACGGATATTGCCCGAGGCAGAAAAGCTGGGCGTCCGTGTGGCGGTGGAAAACGTGTGGGGCATGCTCGTTCACGATTTTTACACCAACAGCTATCTTCAGAGCCGGTTTGACTCTCCCGCGCTGGGCGTGAACCTTGACCCGTCCCACGACATACTCTACGGCAACAACGACATGGATTTCCTTGTCCGGAGCTGGGGAAAGAAGATATTCCACGTGCACGTAAAAGACGCCGTAGGCGTGGCGGAAGACGGCAAATTCGTGTTCCCGCTGATCGGCGAGGGTCGCGTGAATTTCGGCGCTTTCTTTGCTGCTCTTAAGGATATAGGCTACGACGGCTGCGCCAGCATCGAATTCGAGTCCTGGGCGTACAGGGCCAACACCCTGGGCGGTTCTCACGCCGCCAGCGCCAAACCTATGCTGGATGCCCTTAAACGCTATCTGTGACGGACTTCAGTTCGGAAAAACTCAAAATTTAATAATAAAAAATCGCGGAAATATATTGCGGAGGAAATTTTTATGAAACAGTTCAGAATCATCATGGCCGGCTGCGGAGACATCGCTTACCGCTGGCTCGATCACATCACCAAAAGAGACGACTGCGAGATCATTGCCATCGCCGAGAAAAACCCCGCCAGGGCTGAAAATTATTGCCAGAGGTACAACCTCACTCCCAGACCGAAGATCTATAATTCGGTAGAAGAGGCGCTGGCCAACGAGCAGGGCAACCTCCTTATCGACCTTACCTACGTTACCGTGCACCACGACATCGTCACCACCGCTCTTAAGGCCGGTTACGACGTACTGGGCGAGAAGCCCATGGCCTTCACAGTGGATCAGGTCAACGACATGCTTAAGACCGTTGACGAGACCGGCAAGCGCTACTTCGTTATGCAGAACCGCCGCTACATCGAGCAGGTCAAAAAGATCCGCCAGCTGGTGCTCTCCGGCATAATGGGCGCTCCTTCCTACATCTGCGGCGAGATATTCGTATGCGCCGACATGGCCAGCATCCGCAACCAGTTCAAATATCCGCAGCTCCAGGACAACAACATCCACAGCTTCGACCTGGCCCGCTTCCTCGTAGACGGCAAGCCCAAGTCGGTCCATTATCACAGCTTCAACCCGAAGGGCTCCATGTACACCGGCGACGGCGCAGGAGACGCGGTATTCGAGTTTGACAACGGAGCCATCTACTCCTTCAGAGGCTACAACGGCGCGGAAGGCTGCTACACTTCCTGGGACAACGTCTGGCGCATCAACTGCGAGCTCGGTTCCGTGGTCTGGGACGGCCAGGGAGACGCATATTATGAATACTGCGACAACCGCGGCGACATCTTCAAGGGCATCCCTTACAAGAGCGGCGTGATCAAGCGCCCCGACACCGTCCGCGACCAGCACGACGGCGCCCTCGAAGACATGTTCGACGCTCTCAAGACCGGCAGGACGCCTCTGCTGGACTGCAAGGACAACGTCAACAGCATCGCCATGGTGCTTGCCAGCGTGAAGAGCATCGAGGAGAACCGCAAGGTAGGCATCGAGGTAAGCGACAAATATCCTTACCTGACTCTCGTATGATATTGACCGGGCTCCTGCGGGGGCCCGGAGATCTGCTAAAATTGACATCGATCGGAGGCTATCATGAAACTTACAGGCGGAGAGATCATTGTAAAAAAACTCACGGCTGAGGGTGTGCCGTACATCCTCGGTATCCCCGGACACGGCGTACTCGGTCTGTTTGACGCCATCCGGAAGGAAGAAGCGGCGGGAAATATTAAATACATCCAGGTCAAGCACGAGCAGGCTGCCACGGCCATCGCGGACGGTTACTTCAGAGTGAAAAAAGAACCTCTGGCAGTGTTCGCTTCCATCGGCCCCGGCACCCTCAACCTGGGCATCGGACTTGGCACCGCCTACGCCGATTCCACCGCGTTCCTCGCCCTGTGCGGCGACACCCACGTGCATATGAGCGGCGTGGGAGTGCTGCAGGAACTGGAGCGCTATAAAGACAGCAACATCATCAGGAGCCTCGAGCCCCTTTCCAAACGCGTGTGGCGTGCTGAATCCGCCAGGCAGCTGAACCGCATAGTCGGCAACGCTTTCAGAGAGATGACCGGCGGCAGGAAAGGCCCCTGCGTCATCGCGCTTCCCATGGACGTGCAGTCCGAATCCGCCGAGTGCGTGTTTGGACCTTCCGCGGCGGAACCTTCCTTCAGCCCCTCGGCTGACATGGCGGCGATCGAAAAGGCGATCGCCCTTATGAAGACGGCGAAGCGGCCTGTGATCCTTTGCGGCGGCGGCGCCATGAACTCCGGAGCCGGAGACGTTATCGTGAAACTGGCTGAGAAGTGGGGCGCGGGCATCATCACCACGCTGGCAGCCAAGGGCACAGTAGCGGAGACACATCCCCAGTACTGCTTCCACACCGGTTCCAAAGGCACTGAGATCGGGCTCAAGATCGCCAGCAGCGCAGACGTGATACTTGCCCTGGGCACCCGTTTCGCGGACGAGACCACCTGCTCCTACAGAAAGGGCGTGGCCTTCGACTTCCCGGATACGAAGCTCATCCAGGTCGACATCGACGCCCACGAGATCGGAAAGAACTACCCGGTGAACGTGGGTATCATTGCCAGCGCGAAGGACGCGGCGGAGAAGATCCTCGAAAACTTCGGAGAGTTCGACGTGAACAGGGCGTACCTCGAAGAGATCAAAGAGCTCCGGGAGAAATGGTTCGCTTACGTAGAGAGCAACCGCAACAGCGCTTCCAAGGAGTTTACGATCTCCAAACTCATCGGAGTCATGGGTAAAGTGCTTCCCGACGACACCATCATCTCCACTTCTTCGGGCAACACCCAGGCGCAGCTCTTCCAGGAGTACTGCTATAAAAAGCCCAACTGCAACCTCACCACCGGCGGCTTCTCCACCATGGGCTGGGCATTCCCGGCGGCAATGGGCGCGAAGCTGGCGGCTCCGGACAGACCGGTAGTGGCGCTGGTAGGCGACGGCGACTTTATGATGGTCATGCAGGAACTTTCCACCATGGCCCAGTACAACATCCCCATCGTGGTCATCGTGGCGGACAACCGCGGCTGGATGGCCATCAAGGACCTTCAGATCGACGTGCTCGGTCAGGACAGCGCCTTCGGCAACGACTTCCAGCAGGACGGCAAGGGCTACGATCCCGACTTCAAGACCGTGGCGGAAGCCTTCCACGTCAAGTCCTTCCTGGCAGACAGCGAAGAGAGCTTTGAAAAGGCACTGAAAGACGCCCTGGCCACTACGGAAGCCGGCAAGCCCGCCTTCATCCACGTGCCCGTCTCCAACGAGTATCCCTACTCCGGCGGCAAGGCGTTCGGCTGGTGGGACGTTCCCATCCCGACCTATATGGAGGACAAGAGGAAGAATTACGAGAGCGGCATCCGCGAGGAGACCGTCTGATACCGGCGGGGAAGGCGGTTCCCCGGAGGCATTATTATGGACAAAAAAGCAACAATGAAAGCGGCCGCCGAGATACGCAAGCTCTGCATAGACGAGCTGGCGGCCGCGGGATACGGGCACATAGGCGGCAGTATGTCCATCTGCGACATATTGGCCGTGCTGTACACGGATATTCTGGATATCGACCCGAAAGACCCGAAAGATCCAGACAGGGACTACGTGGTATTGTCCAAGGGGCACTGCGGCCCGGCGCTGTACGCCACGCTGGCGTATAAAGGGTATTTCGATAAAGAGATGCTCCACACGCTGAACCAGGGCGGCACGTCGCTCCCCAGCCATTGCGACAGGCTCAAGACGCCGGGCATCGACATCAGCACCGGCTCCCTGGGGCAGGGGCTCTCGCTGGGCTCCGGCGTTGCCATGGGCAAGCTCATCCAGGGCCGCAAGGGCAGGGTGTACGTCATTGTAGGCGACGGAGAGCTGCAGGAAGGGCAGAACTGGGAAGCGGTACAGTTCATTGCCCACAGGTGCCTGGAAAACATCGTCATCATCGTTGACAACAACAGGCGCCAGCTGGACGGGTATACCGAGGACATATGCAAGACTTTCGACTACAAGCGCAAGTTCGAGTCCTTCGGCATACACGCCTTCGAAGCGGACGGCCACGACGTATGCGATATCTGCGACAAGCTCACGCTGGCCGCGAAGACCGGTCCCGCCGCGGTCATTATGAACACTGAAAAGGGGCACGGCTGCAGCTTCGCAGAGATCCCGGGATTCAACCATTATATGGTCATCTCGAGAGAAATGGCTGACGAGGCGATAGCGGAAGTTGACAGAAGACTGGAGGAGAGCTATGGGCAGGCTGACTGACGGCATCAAACTCGATACGACCGAAATGCGCGCGGCGTACTGCGCGGCTCTCATCGAAAAAGCGCGTACGGATAAAAGGATAATCGTGGTCGACGCGGACGTGCGCCACTCCGTAGGCACCGAGCCCTTCTATGCAGAGTTCCCCGACAGAGGCATCAACTGCGGCATAATGGAAGCCCAGGCAGTGGGTATGAGCGCGGGAATGTCCGAGACCGGACTGGTGCCCTTCTTCCACGCTTTCGGAGTGTTCGCCACCAGAAGAGTGTTCGACCAGATATTCCTTTCCTGCGCGTATCAGGATCTGAACGTAAAGATCATCGGCGCGGACCCGGGCGTTACCGCAGCGTCAAACGGAGGCACCCATATGCCCTTCGAGGACATCGGCCTTATGAGGCTCGTGCCCGGTTCGGTGATCATCGAACCCGCCGACGCGGCAATGTACAGGACCGCGGTGGCATATATGGCGGACAATTACGGAGTCCACTACCTCCGCACCTCCCGCCGCAAGACCATGCGCATCTATCCCGACGGAGCGGAATTCACCGTGGGCAAGGCAAATATGCTGTCCGACGGCGGCGACGTCTGTCTGATCGCCAGCGGAATAATGGTATACGAAGCGCTGAAAGCCGCGGACATGCTGGAAGGCAGGGGGATCCGCGCCAGAGTGCTGGACATGCACACTATAAAGCCCGTTGACCGGGAAGCCGTGCTGGCCGCGGCCCGGGATTGCGGAGCCATCGTCACGGCCGAAAACCACAATGCCACCGGCGGACTGGGATCAGCGGTGTGCGAAGTGCTTTCGGAGACGTTGCCGGTGCCCGTGGAGCGCGTGGGGGTCAAGGAATCTTTCGGCGAAGTCGGGACCCAGGATTATCTCCAGAAGCGGTTCGGACTTACGGCGGACAATATTGCCGCGGCGGCGGAGAAATGCATTGCCCGGAAGCGGCAGAAATAAAAAACAGAAAGAAGGAAGTCGAAGGATCATGAGGATAGCACTTATCAACGAAGTCTCATCGCGGGACAAAAACCCTCTCGTGCTCGAAGCGCTGAAAGCCACGGGCAACGAGATCTTCAACGTGGGCTGCACCGCGGATGAAGGAGCGCTCACTTACATACAGACCGGCCTTATGGCAGGCATCGCCCTGAACACCGGAGCGGCGGATTTCGTCGTAGGCGGCTGCGGCACGGGACAGGGATTCCTGATGTCCGCGATGCAGTATCCCGGAGTCTTCTGCGGCCTCATACAGGACTCGCTGGACGCCTGGCTGTTCTCCCAGATCAACGGCGGAAACTGCATCTCCCTGGCGCTGAACAAAGGCTTCGGCTGGGCAGGGGACGTCAACCTGAAATACATATTCGAGAAGCTGTTTCTGGATCCTCCCGGGCGCGGCTATCCTCTCCACAGAGCCGAGAGCCAGCAGGCCTCCAGAAATCTGCTCGCAGGCATCAGCCGCGACACCCACAGAGACTTCATCGACATACTGAGCCGCGTTGACCGCGCCACGCTCGAGACAGTAATGAATTACAAACCGTTTAAGGAGTTCATCGACAGTTATGGAAAAGCTTAATCTTTTTATCAACAATCAGTCCGTACCTTCGAAAGCGACGGAGTACTACAAGATCTACAATCCCAGCACCGGCGAAGTGATCGCCGAGGCCCCGAAATGCACCTCCGAAGAGGCGGACTACGCCATCGAATCCGCTGCGAAAGCATTCGAATCCTGGCGCAACGTACCCGTGCTGAAGCGCGTGCAGGTGCTGCACAAATTAAAGCAGCTCATCGACGAGCACATGGACGAACTTACCATGAGCGTCGCCCGGGAAAACGGCAAGGCCTGGGAAGAGGCCAAAGGCGACGTGCTTAAAGCCCGGGAGGCCACCGAGCACGCCATTTCGATGCCTTCTCTCATCATGGGCGAATCTCTCATGGACGCCTCCAACGGCTACGACACCGTGCTCTACCGCGAGTCCCTGGGCGTGTTCCTGGGTATCGCTCCCGTGAATTTCCCAGCTATGATCCCCATGGGCTGGATGGCTCCTCTGTGCATCGCCTGCGGCAACTCTATGGTCATCAAAGCATCCAGCGGCACTCCTATGACTGCGCTGCGTTTCGCCGAGCTGTACCGTGAAGCCGGACTGCCCGACGGCGTGCTGAACGTCATCACCTGCGGCAGGGACGAAGTGGAGCGGATGATCGCCAACGAAAACGTAAAAGGCATCACTTTCGTAGGATCCACAAAGACCGGTCTCTCCGTGTACGAGCGCGCTTCCAAGTACGGCAAACGCGTCCAGACGCTCTGCGAGGCCAAGAACCACGCTCTGGTAATGAGCGACGCGCCGCTTACGAGAGTTGCCGCCGGTATCGTCAACGCCTCCTACGGCTGCGCAGGCGAGCGCTGTATGGCTCTGCCCGTGGTCGTGGCGGAAGAAGCCATTGCCGACAAGCTGGTCGCCGAGATCAAGAAACTGGCCGAGAAGATCAAAGTCGGTCCAGCGTACGACAAGACCACCAAGCTGGGCCCGGTCTACTCGCTGAAGCATAAGAACGAGATCATTGACCGCATCAACGCCGGAATCGAAGAAGGTGCCGAGCTGGTGCTTGACGGCCGCAACGTGACCGTCGAAGGCTACGAGAACGGCTTCTACCTCGGACCCACGATCCTTGACCACGTCACCGAAGATATGAACGTGGGCAAGTACGAGATATTCGGTCCTGTGCTCTGCATCAAGCGCTGCAAGAATTTCGAAGACGGCCTCCGCATGATGAACATGAACCCCTTCGCCAACGGCTCCGTTATCTACACCCAGAACGGCTATTTCGCCAGAGAGTTCGCTAAACGCACTCACGGCGGCATGGTAGGCGTAAACGTAGGCATTCCCGTGCCCGTAGGCGTGTTCCCCTTCAGCGGCCATAAGAAGTCCTTCTTCGGAGCGCTGCACACGCTGGGCAAGGACGCCGTGAAGTTCTACACCGATTCCAAGTGCGTGACCACTCACTGGTTCGACGAGGAAGAAGGCCAGGTCACCAACGTCAGCACCTGGGACGGCACCACGAACTGACCTATTAAGGTGCGGTGCGCTGCGGCATCGCGAACGATGAAATGAATCCTAAACTGTATTCAAGAGATCCCGACGAGAAGCCCCTGGACGTCCTCTGCGACGACGGGGGTTTCACGGGTATTTTCAGAACCGTAGCGGTCATAGGTGACTCGCTGGCTTCCGGAGATCTGGAGTCGATGGACTACGGCAGCGGGCGTCATTACAACGACATGTTCGACGTTTCGTGGGGGCAATACCTTGCCCGTATGTGCGGCGTCACCGTGTACAATTTCTCCCGGGGCAACATGACCGCGGCGGAGTATTGCGATTCTTTTGCCGACAGCATGGGATTCTGGGACAAGAGCAAGGCCGCCCAGGCGTATATCATCGCCCTCGGCTGCAACGACCTTGACGAGACCCGGGTCAACGACCGCGGCGAACTGCTTGGCGTGGGCGGCCTGGAAGATATTGACCCCGACTGGCACCGGAACAGGCCAACTTTTGCCGGTTATTACGCCAGGATCATACAGCACTATAAAGAGATCCAGCCGGACGCCGTGTTTTTCCTGGTGACGATGCCCCGGGAGCCCGAGCCTTACGTGCCGGAACTGACGGGGGAGAGGTACGCCGCCCACGCCCGGCTGATGCATGAATTTGCAGGATATTTCAGCAACACCTACGTGATCGACCTGGCGGAATATTGTCCGGTCAACGACGCGGAATTCCGCCGCCTGTTTTACACCGGCGGCCATCTGAACGTTTCGGGCTATCTGCTGATGGGAAAACTGATCGCTTCATATATCGACTATATCGTGCGGCATAATATAGAAAAATTCAACCGGTCGGGTCTCATCGGGACGCCATACGGGTTTGCCGATTGACCGGCAGCGCAACAATGAACGGATCTCAAAAGCACAACAAAATATATGCGGGAAACTGGTTCAGCACCGGCATGATAGTTGAGGCTGCGGCATTGCTCCTGGCGCTGGTCGTTTTGTATATTTGTTTCAAATCCGGCAGTCTCGCGCCCGTAGCTCCGTATGTTTTTTGGATGAACATCGTTCCTTTAATTGCCCTTATCTGCTTCTTTCTCCTGTGCGGCCGGAACGTTCTCCTTACGTGGATCGATTTTACTCCCGAAGCGATGATCGTCCACACTTTTCTCAAAAAAACGGTTATCTTTCCATATGATTCAGTCAGGGAATGCTGCATCGGGTATTACTTTCACGGCACGGTGATACCAAGGCTCGGCACTAAAGTCGGTTTTGCCTTTTTTACCGAAGAAGAGTTTGACGGGCAATACCGTGACAGGATGAATCTCTGGCGTCCGAAATGCGTACACGTCAAGATCGCATTGACCCGGAAAAAGTTCGAGCGCATCGTCAATCTGGTGCCCAAAAACCTTGCGGTCGTAATTGCCGGTGAATATTCAAGATACCTGTCTTAAAAACGAACTGCTTATTTAAAAATCTTCCGCACGCTGGCCACCAGGTCGCTGACGCCCTGGTCCGTAAAGGGAGACTTTAGTCCCACGCGGCGGAGGTTGCCAACGAATCCGCTCTCCAGATCCCAGCTTTTGACCAGGCCCATATATTGGGCAAGGCCTGCGCCCCGGTCTTCCACCTCTTTATCGTACAGCTGCAGCGCCGCGGCGTTTGACGTGACGTAGCTGATGACGTAGAAGGGCTGGACGTAGTAGTGGGTTATCAGAGGCCAGGTCATGCCGAATTCCGCCGGATCCATGCCGAACTCCGTTGCCACGGACTGGGCCATACTGTTCAGTATCTGAAGGTCTATGATCTCGTCCGGAATGGTGTATAAGCGGCTCTCGAATATGTGATACATGGCCTGAGACAGGAAGGTCTCCAGGATCGAATATTCCATGTAGTAGTGGTACGCGTCCCGGACGGTCTTGGGCACGCTGCCGGAGCGGCTCAGGTAGAGGTCGAATATGTACGACAGGGCGGTGGAGGAGATCTCCGACATATCGAGGTTGTTGTTGGAACCGTAGTTGAAACAATTGTCATAGAAGTGGCCGAATTCGTGCACGAAGGTCAGAAGGTCGGATACGTCTCCGGACCCCTCGATGACGATAAAGGGCGCAACGTATTTCGGGATGTATGTGGTGAACGACATGCCCGCCTGTTCGCTGCCGTAGCCCAGATAGCACAGGTCGTAATCTTCCATAAACTCGAAAGCTTCGGAGAGCGAACCGTCCATGCCGGACAACGTTGACCGCGCGTAGTCGGACATGTCGCCGTAGGACAATGCGGGGAACGATTCCAGCGCCGCAAACATGGCCTGGAGCTCTTTATTGTCCGTGTCAACGAGCGATTCGTATAAGGGGAAGATCTGGTCCCGGATCCCGTTGGCCAGGCGCATGGCGTCTTCGGGAGAGTAGTCCCTGTACAGCACCCGGTCGTAAACGTACTGCTCGTAGCTGTCGTATCCCGCGGCCGCCGCGATCTTCTTGCGGATCTTAAGAAGGTCAACGAATATTGACCCGGCGTCCTGGTTGATCTTGTTGTAAAACGCCGTATACAGCGATTCGATCTGGGAGTAAAGCCCCCGGTCGTACAGGATGCCCAGCAGCGTTACGATGTCGCCGGTCCAGTTGCCGAATCTGAATTCCACCGTCATATAGTCGTAGGCCTGGAACTTTGTCACCAGTTCGGCTTCCTGGCGCATCAGCTCGGCGATCTCGTCGGTGATCAGGGGGCCGTTCACGTACTCGTCCAGCGTGCTTTTGCCGAAGAGATTGTCCTCAAAATATTTCTTGTGGGGCGACGCGGCGCAGGCCACCAGCAGGTCGTCGAACTTGCGCTCCACGGTGGGATTGTTGTCGTCGTAGAAGGCCACTTCGTCGGTCCAGAATTTAACGGTGGTGTCGATGCAGAATTTCACGTTTGCCAGCGAATACATGGAATTCCATTCCACTATGCAGGTGTTCATGAAATCCGTCAATTCATCCAGCAGTTCCTGGCGGCTTTTTTCGTTGGCCTTAACGTCTGCTTCCAGGCGCCCGATCTCTGCGAGGCAATCACTTAGTGACGGCCTGGCGTACACCATCTCGTCGTATTTTACCGGAGTGGGTTCCCAGGTCTCGGTCGGCGTCGAGGGAGGATCCGTTGGCGCGGCGGTGGGTATCTCGGTAGGTACAGCCGTAGGGATCTCGGTCGGCGTTTCGGTGGGAGCTGCGGTGGGATCTTCAGTGGGCGCCGGAGAAGGGGAGGCCTCTGGAGTATCCGCAGGTACGGAGGAAGGAGTGGCACTGTCCGCCGAGGGCGCGTTCGTCTCGCCGGCCCCGGTGGAAGCCGGATCGGTGGCAACGTTATATTCTGTGGCGGCTGCGGGAGAGGCTTCGTTCCAGTTCGTGTCCTGGTTCCGCCTGTTGCAGCCCGCGCTCAGCAGAATGGCCGCGGCAATAAAGAAAACAATGACTTTTTTCATCTTTTCACTCTCCGTAAAAAATCGATCCCGTCGCGATCATGTCGGTTTTTATTATACCGATAAGGGGCCCGGTTGGCAATATCAGTGGCTGTCAGGCGCCGGACTCCGAAGCCGTTTCGGACAGCTCCGTGAAGTCGCCGGGACTTTCCGTAAACGCTCTTCGGAGATAATCGTGGCCTCCATCCACGGCAACGCGGCCGCAGGAGCATGTCTTATAATCGTGCCGGTACGTGCTTTCGATCACGTCTCCGCAGGTGTTGCACTTTATCATGTTTCGAATTATCTTTTGCATTTTGAGTAACTCTCACTTTCTTTGTTTTTTCACTCATACGGGCAGCGCTCGCCGGAGCCGGTGGAAGGGACGCCGTAGGTGGCCTCGTGCCCGTCGAACTCGAAATCGTCATCCGTCTTGACGAAACATTTGTACCAGCTCTTCTCGAATGCCAGGCCGTAGCCGTCGGACCAGGTCACGTCGACGTTGTATATGCCGCTGTCCAGCTGTATCATATTCCAGGCGTGGCCTATTCCCTCAGGCAGCCCCGAGCGGTACGCGCACCACAGCCCCGCGGCCCTGCACAGCAGATAGTACGCCTGGGAATAGCCCTCGCAGACAGCGCGGCCCTTGACCAGGGCGCCGTAGGCCGAATAGCAGCAGGCGGGGCGCTTGTCGTAGGTGACCTTTTCGCTCAGCACTGCGGCAAGGTAGTAATATTTGTCGTAGGCGGTGAGGCCCTCCGGCATAAACCGGATCACACGGTCTACGACACGGTCCAGCACGGCGATCTTGTGCTTGACTTCCTCCAGCGTGATTGCCCCGGAATCCACGGGGAAATTGCCGTCCTCGGCGGGGTCGAAATACTTGCTGAATATCGACGCGAAAAACGAAGAAAAATCATCCCCCTGTATGTACGACACCGCGTCCAGATAAAAACAGGCGTTGATCACGGGCTCGCACTGGGACAAGGGTTCGTGAATGGCGAAATAGAGCGCTTTCAGGTCGCCCTCGTAATCTTTTTCTTCCAGTTTGTAGCTCTCGAAATTCTCCGCCGCCCGGACGATCGCGCGGTACTGCTCCAGCTGGAGGCTGTCGAGCTTGGCAATATATCCGTTGGGGTCTTCTTCGAAGGGCACTGTCTCATAAGAATGGCGGCTGTCCTTCATCACGTTGACGTAGGAGATTGCTTTGGCGATGGCGCTGTCGATGGCCTGCGAGGCCTCTTCTTCGATATCGTCTACGAACGTCTCGTCCGGCAGTTCATATTCGGGGATGTCGGGAACGGTGGCAAAGGGGATCGCACCCTCGGAGGCGCCGCCGGTGGCGGCAGGTCCGGAGGAACTGTCGGGTCCGGCGGTCTCTTCTAAAGAGGGCAATTCCGATGCGAGGCTGTTTATAAGATCGACAAGTTTTGCGCAGGAAGCGGCAGGGAGCAGCAGGCAGACCGCCATCAGAAGCGCCAGCAGGGGAGCGGCGCGCAGCTTGTATTTTTTCATTCCGGATCAGTTCCTTTCCGGTCGGTTCAGGTCGGTTCAGGTCAGTCGTTCGAGATATTTCAGGATGCCTTCGCGAAGCCTCCTAAGGCCGTCCTCCAGCAGCGTCCTGGGGCAGGCGATATTCATGCGCAAAAATCCGTCTCCGTTCTCACCGTACACGGCGCCGGCGGTGACGAAAAGGCCCGTCTCGCGCCTGACGAAATCGGCTACGTCTCTGCTGCGGCCGACGGCATTGACGTCCAGCCAGAGGAGGTAGGTGGCGTTGCCCGGTACCAGTTTAACACAAGGAAGCTGAGCTTCCAGGAACGCGGCAACGGCCCGGCGGTTGTCCGAAACGTACCTGTTCATTTCGTTGACCCATTCCTCGCCCTTCGTGAAAGCCGCGATGGCTCCCACGGTGGCAAAAGCGCCCGGTTCCGCTACTTCGTCGGTGTTGAGCCCGCGCCAAACCTTGTGCCTCAGGAAAGGATCCGGCACGTAAACCGCGGCTGAATGGATGCCTGCCAGGTTGAACGTTTTGGTGGGGGCAATGCAGGTGATGCTGTTGCTCCTGCATTTTTCGGACAACGACGCGAAGGGCACGTAGCTTTGTCCCGGCTCGGTGACGTCGCAATGTATCTCGTCGGACACCACGGTCACGTGATATTTGAACGCCAGTTCTCCTATCCGCTCCAGCTCGGCGGCGGTCCAGATCCTGCCCACCGGATTCTGGGGGTTGCACAATATCATAAGCGTGGTCTGGGGATCGGAGAGCTTCTTTTCCAGATCGTCGAAATCTATGGAGTAGGAGAGCGTCTCCCGGTCGTAAACGAGCCGGTTCTCCAGGACGCGGGCGCCGTTGTTGACGATGCTGTTGAAGAAGATGTTGTAGACAGGCGCCTGGATCACCACGTTTTCGTTGGGGGTGGTAAGCTTCCGGACGATGCTGGATATTGCCGCCACCACGCCGGTGGTGAACATAAGGCCTTCTTTTTCCATCTTGAGGCCGTGGCGCCGCTCCCACCAGTTTATGTACGCGTCGTACCATTCGCCGGTGACGTCGGTGTAGCCGAAAATGCCGTTGGCCGCGCGTTCCGTCAATGCATCGATCACTTCGGGAGCGGTCCGGAAATCCATATCCGCTACCCACATGGGCAACTCGTTTTCGGCAACGGCCCATTTTATGCTGTCGGTGCTTCTTCTGTCGTATACAGTGTCGAAATCGTATTTCATTTTATCCACTCCGGCCTGTCAGAGCGTTTATCCACTAAAGGGCAGCGGATGTTCGTTGCGGACGGGTCAATTTTGTCTTTTTCCAGGATCAGTTCGCCTATCTCGTCGGCGGAGACGGATCCGCTTATGGGGTTGAACACGCTGTCGATCCTGCCCTTGACCTCGGCTTCCACGGTGGAATATTCGAATGCCAGCGTGGTGTCGATGAGCCTGCAGTTTACCAGGCGGAGGTTGTCGATATAGCACATGCCCTGATTGCTCTCCACGGTGCAGTTGACCAGCGTGAGGTTGGTTGAATTCCAGCCGAGATACTCGCAGGAGATGAAGGAGTCGTACACGGTCACGTTTTTGCTGTTCCAGAAAGCGTCCTTGGTGATGAGCCTGGAGTTCCGGACCGTAACGTTTTCCGCGCCGTCGAAGGCGTAGTTGCCGTTCAGCATAAGGCTGTCCGCTTCGATATTCTTCGAATTCATGCAGAAATAGGGGCCTTTGGACACCGAAACGTTTTTCATAGTGATATTGTCGCAGGACCAGAAGGTCTCCTCGGCGTTGTGGAATGTCACGTTTTCCAGCGCTGCGCCGCTGCACCGGCGGAAATTCTTCGGCGCTTCTATGGAGGTGTTCCTGACGGTGATATTGCTGGTGTACCAGATGCCGGCCCGTGCCATTTCGAACAGCGTGCAGCCGTCGACGTCAACGTGGTCGCAGTACCAGAGCGGATATTTCCAGCGGAAGAGACAGCAGGACAATTCCACGTTTTTGCTTTCTTTCAGCGGCGATTCTCCGTCTTCGAACACGCTGTCTTCCACCCGGATGCCGTTTGCGCCGTAAAGCGCTCTCTCGCCTGTAAAACGGCCCTGCTTAAGTAGATCTTTCATATCGCTTACCTCTTTTTCAATTTGGCTTTGCTGCCGGTATTATAAGCAGTTCTGCCCGGTCCGGTCAAACCCCCGGACAGACCAGGGTCAAAGTCCTGCCAGCGTGCGCACCACTTCTCCGGCAATGATCAGTCCCACTGCGGGAGGCACGAAGGCGTTGCTGCCAGGGGCGTGCCTTGCCGGTACGTAATGGCTTTCGGGGGCTCCTTCGGAAACGCTGTCAGAAAGGTCATCAGAAAAGCCTTCAGAACGGCCGGAAAGGGCAGGGCCGTCTTCCGCAGGTCTGCATACCGCCGAAGCCCCGTCAGCGCCTTCAAAGGGGTCACAGACGGCTTTTTGGGGCACTTCTTTAGAATATACCACCCGGAGGTGCTCCACGCCCCGTTTCCTGAGCTCGTGGCGCATCACTTTGGCCAGCGGGCAGATGGACGTATCGTAAATATCCGCCACCTCGAACCGTGTCGGGTCAAGTTTATTGCCCGCGCCCATGGCCGAAATTATGGGAGTGCCTGCGGCCTGCGCGTTTAGCGCCAGAGCCACCTTGCCCGCCACCGTGTCGATGGCGTCAACTATATAGTCGTACCCGGTGAAATCGAACTGCCCGGCGGTCTCGGGCGTGTAGAAAATGTTGTGCACCGTCACCTTTATAGACGGGTCGATGTCCGCGATCCGCTCCGCCGCCACTTCCGCCTTGTACCGGCCTACGGTGCTGCGAAGCGCGTATATCTGCCTGTTAAGGTTCGAGACGGATACCGTGTCGTGGTCGATCAGATCCAGCGCGCCGATGCCGGACCTTGCCAGCGCTTCCGCCGCGTAGCCGCCGACGCCGCCCAGCCCGAACACGGCCACCCGCGCCCTCCTGAGCCTTGCCATGGCCTCGCTGCCGAACAACAATTCGGTTCTTGAGTACTGTTCGTCCATTTCAGCGCTTATCCTTTCGAAATGCCTTTATAGTCGTATCCTTCCGATTCCACCGCGGCGCGTATCTGCGCTTCGACTTCCGCGTCTGCGCCTGAATCTGCCGCGAACCCGTCCGACAGGGTCAATACCGCTTTTCCCTCTGTGTGGTCCGCTTCCGCCGCGTCAACGAATTCCAGCTTTTCCAGAGCTTTTTTTACCGCCGCTTCGCAATGTTCGCACATCATTCCGTCAATGAGAACGGTCAATCTGACCGGTCCGCCGTTCTTGTCTTCGCCGCTGCCTTCGTTGTCGTCAACGCCTTCGCCGCAGGCGCATTCGACGCCAGCACTGCTGTTGCCGCCGCTGCGCTCGCTGCCGCCGTTGCCCGCTTTCTTTTTCCCGCGCCTGGGCTTATCCCTTGACCCGTCCTTCACCTTGATGAAGTTCAGCCTCAGCGCGTTCAGGCACACGGTCACGCTGGAAAGGCTCATTGCCGCCGCCGCGATCATAGGGTCAAGCTTGAGCCCGAAAAGGCCAGCGGCCAGCGGTATGCATATCAGGTTGTAGAAAAACGCCCAGAAAAGGTTCTGGTGTATGTTCCTGACGGTCCCGCGTCCCAGACGCACCGACGCCGCCACGTCGGACAGGTCGCTGCTCATAAGTACTACGTCCGCGCTGTCGATGGCAACGTCCGTTCCGGCGCCTACGGCGATGCCCACGTCCGCCCGTGTGAGGGCAGGGGCGTCGTTTATCCCGTCTCCGGCCATGGCGACTTTTCCGTTCAGCTGCAGCTCGCGCACCGCGGCCTCTTTCTGGTCCGGCAGCACTCCGGCAATTACTTTGTCGATGCCTGCCAGGGCGCCGATGTGCTTCGCCGTTTTTTCATTGTCGCCGGTAAGCATGACCACTTCGATACCCAGCTTTTTAAGCGATTCCACGGCGGCGGGGGAGGAATCTTTTATGACGTCGGACACGGCGATCATGCCGATGATGGAATCTTCGCAGGCGAAATAAAGGGGAGTCTTGCCCTCGGAAGCGGCCTGTTCTCCCAGGGACGCCAGGGTCTCGCCGGCCTTCGACGCTGGAGCCTCGCTGCTCTTCGCCACCGACCTGATGTAATTGAGATTGCCCCCGTAATAATTCTTCCCGGCCAACGCCGCCCTGACGCCCGATCCGGGCACCGCGGCGAAATTGTCCGCCTCTTTTGGAACGATCCCGCGCCTTTCCGCCTCTGCCACGATGGCTTTTGCCAGCGGATGCTCGCTCTGCTTTTCAAGTGAGTATGCCGCTTCCAGCAGGTCCTCTTCGCTATGCCCTTCCGCAGGGAAAATGCCTGTGACGGAGGGAATTCCGGAAGTCACGGTGCCGGTCTTGTCCAGCATCACCGTATCCACTTTTCCCACGGTCTCCAGCGCCTCGCCCGTCTTGATAAGTATTCCGTTCCTGGCGCCCACGCCGTTTCCTACCATTACGGCAACGGGTGTGGCAAGCCCCAGCGCGCAGGGGCATGAGATCACAAGTACGGCGATGCCGCGCTCCAGCGCCGCGCTGATTCCGGCTCCGGCAATGAGCCATCCGACGGTCACGGCGACTGCGATCCCGATGACTGCAGGCACGAATATCCCGGAGACCTTGTCCGCGATCCGGGCAATGGGCGCTTTGGTGGCGGAGGCTTCCGTTACCATGCGTATGATCTGGCTGAGCGCCGTGTCTTCTCCGACCCTTGTCGCCTGACATATAAGGTAGCCGGACTGGTTGATGGTGGCCGCGCTGACGCGGTCTCCTTCTTTTTTATCCACGGGAACGGACTCGCCGGTGAGAGCCGATTCGTTGACGGCGCTGATGCCTTCCAGCACGATGCCGTCAACGGGGATGCTTTCTCCGGGCTTGACGGCGAACACGTCTCCGGGCCGCACTTCTTCCGCGTCAACTTCTATTTCCGCCCCGTCTTTTATGAGCGTCGCCCGCTTGGGGGCAAGCTTTATAAGGCTCTTGAGGGCGCTGGTGGTCTTGCCCTTGGAAATGGATTCCAGCAGTTTGCCCACGGTGATGAGAGCGGGGATCATTGCCGCGGATTCGAAATAGAGCTGGTCGTGATACACGTCCATCAGTGCGTCGTTGCCCTGACCGGCGGCGATCAAGCCGCACATTTTGAAAAATACGAAAGTGCTCCAGGCGAAGGAGACCGTCGATCCCAGGGAGACCAGCGTGTCCATATTTGGAGCGCCTTTAAAGAGCGACCGGAAGCCGCTGGTGAAGAACTTCTGGTTTATGATCATGACCGCCGCGGCCAGCAGGAGCTGGAGCAGCGTAAGGGCCAGGTGGTTGTGGCTGAGGAAGGAGGGGAGTGGCCAGTTCCACATATTATGGCCCATGGTTATGTACATAAGGGCCAGGAGGAAGATCAGGGAGGCGATCAGCCGGTTCCTGAGCCGGGGCGTCTCGGTGTCTTTAAGCATCTCTTCGGCCTGGGCGGCGTAGGAAAGCCTCCCGGACCCGCCGGATTTTACGCCATCGCCGTTGTCTGACCCGCCGCCGTAACCGCCGGACTTTCCGGAGCCCGATCCGCCCCTGCTTTCCCGCAATTTTGCCCCGTATCCGGCCTTTTCCACCGCGCCGATCACGTCCTGCGGCTTCGCGGTCCCTTCGACGCTCATGGAGTTGGTCAGAAGGCTCACGGCGCAGGAGGTGACTCCTGGTACTGCCGATACGGCTTTTTCCACGCGGGCCTGGCAGGCGGCGCAGCTCATGCCGGTTACTGAGTAATGGTCCATTTATTTCTCCCTGTACAGTTCATTTATCTCCGCGGCAACGTCCCACAGAGCCTGGGCCTCCATAGGCCTCTGGAAATAGTCGAATGAAGGGGCGCATTTGCGCAGCACGTACGCGTAGTTGCCGTCCTTTGGCTGGTCGTCTGAATTCAGGCGGTCCCAGGCTTCGTCAAGCAATTCTTCCACGCGGTCGCAGGCATTTTCGTCCCGGTCGAAAGTCAGGTGCGCCAGCATCACCAGCGAGATGGCGATCTCTCCGTCGTGCCCGCCGGTGCGCTTCAGGATCTCTATGGCTTCCAGCCAGGCCTTTTCCGCCTCGTCGTACCTCTTGAGTCCTTCCAGCGTGCCTGCTCTGTTGTTCAGCAGCGCCGCGTACTCGTACGTGTCGGTTGCCCCGCTCTTTTCGTAGCAGTTCGCCGCTTTTTCATACAGGGCAAGGCCTTCCTCTTCGTTTCCGAAGAAGGACAACGTAGTCGCCGCGTTTATGTAGATCGTTGCCCCGGAAAGCGTTTCGCCGATGCCCAGCCTGTCAACAAGCGAGAGGCACTCTTCCATTGCCCTGAGCGCCTTCGACCTCTTCTGGGTCCTTCTGTAATACCCCACGGCCTCGTTCAGCACCGTCAACAACCCTCTGTCGTCGCCTGCGGTCCTGGCTTCGTTTTCCCAGAATTCCAGGCACTCCCGGGCCGCTCGCATATCGCCGCGGTCAAAGCATCCGTCCAGCTTCTGTATGAATCTTTTCGCGTCAATCCTTCCGGCGTTTTCCATAGCTGATCCCGTTCTCCGACAGTCGTTTTTCGTCCTGCTTTCGTCGCTTGCGAGGCAATTAATTATAGCCGCAGGGCGGGGGATTTGTCAATTTAGCGGGGGCTTTTTGGGGACTCGTTTGTCAGCTTTCCTGTCTTGATATACTTTAAATGCTTTGCGTCGATGAGACATGTGCGCTGCTTGAAAAACTGTGAGGAGAAATGGTATATTAACAGGACAATACGCACATATTAGTTATGTGTATAATAACGGTTTAAGAAGGCTATTACTTAATTACCGGGGATGCTAGGACACAAAAAAGACCCGAATTACTCGGCAGAACTTGGAAGCATGACAACAAAGGCTCCTTTATAGACATATTATTGTTGCAGTATAATTTTACAATGTAGGGGCAATCGTTATGAATAGACCTAACAATTCACAGAAATAGGGCGGGAAGAAAAGTGGGATTGTTTGAGAAAATTACTCATAAGGAAGAAATAGAGAGCTTAATAAGTGAAGCTGAGCGGGTTTATTACAATGCTCAGAATAACTTTGATAATCAAAAGGAAGCAACGGCAAAAAGTTTAGAAACTCTTGGAAGATTGAAGTTAGAGAAGTGGTCAGATGATATGTCTTCTTTCATCAAAGCGTTTGAATCATTTAAAAATCTTGAAGTTCATGAAATCGAAAATCAAAAATTGAGTTTTTACGGTCAATTTGAAGAGCCACGACAGATGATGGTTAATATTGCTAATGCATCATTGACAGCAAAGGAAATCGCCAAAACAAGTTTTTTAGCAATTGGAACGGGTGCATTAGTTGGCATTGCTTCATATGGCGGTGCAATGATGTTCGCTCACGCTTCAACCGGGACAGCCATTGCTGCATTATCAGGGGCAGCTAAGACAAACGCTACGCTTGCTTTTTTCGGAGGAGGATCGCTTAAGGTTGGTGGGTTAGGTATCGCCGGAGGAAAACTTGTTCTCGCTGGAATAGTCATAGCGCCTATCATCGCTGTTGCGGCAGTAATAACGGCTGTAAGAGCCAAAGCCCGACTCGCTGAAGCCAAAAAAGCAAATGCGGAAGCAAAAAATGCAGCCACTCAAATGAATACAGTGACAGCAGGCATGAAGGGAATTCAACAAATGTCTGACAATTACTGTATGTTTTTGACACGGTTCTCTAATAGATTTAAACCATTTATCAATGAGTTAATATCAATTAGTAGAGATTACCCTAAAGATCATAACGGGAAAATAGATTTTAATGCGCTTTCTGAGGTTGAGCAAAAAACAATTCACCTATCATGGCTGATGGGGCAATTGTTTTACAAGATGCTTTCGGTCACGATTTTAACAGATCAAGGAACTATTGCAGAAGAGGCCCAAACGGTTTTTGCCGCATCCCAAAAAGATTACAAGATTCTCAATAAAGAGGCGACTGCTTTAGAAAACGAGAAACATAAGATTGCGCAACTTCTTTCATTTTGCAGGACAGCAATTACGAATGCGCAAAACAACCTTGATATTATTCGACCGACAGTGTCTAAAGCTCTCATTGAATTATCAAATAAAAAAGTCATTTCCTGGAGAGGAACAATTACAACATTTGGAACACTCTTTTCTTCCTTTGAAAATGTCGAACTGGATGAGAAATCAATCACACTATTTAAAATATCCGATGAGCAAATTATTAATGATCTCGTTGTTGGTTCCGAATCCGCGAATGTCTTATATAATAATAAGTATTTTAACATAAATCGTGCTTTTTCCATTGATTTTGCTATAAGCGGCGGTACTGATTTATTGGCCGAGAAAACACATATTCATAATGGCAATCTTGTAAATGTTTATGCAGATTTAAGTGACACCGCTCGTTGGATATCGGGTGAACAGATTCCATATTCATACATAGCAGGAGTTGATGTAAATGAAGTACTTGAAGCTTCAAAACTGGTTTCATCAATTACTGGGAAAGAAAATCTTGCGACAGCAAACCAATTAAATGCATATGTCTCGTCTGTAGCCAGAAAAATAGATAATGCGGCTACAAGTCTCGGAACCATCTCTAATATTTCGAGTTCTATTATTGCTTTAATAAAACAACTGGATCAATTATTACGGAGTTTCAACAAGGAATTATCTGCAATTCATAGGAAGTTCAACTGTTCACGCGTTAAATATGAAGAATTACAACCAGATGAGCAAAATGTTATAAAAATGTCTTGGGATATTGCCAAACTATACTATTATGCGCTGTCTATGCCTATCTTAGATATAAAAGGCAATCTGGTTTCAAATGTTCAAATGCCGATTGACTATTGCTATAGCTCGATTAAAGAACTGAAAAAGAAAACATTCTCTATGAGCGGAGATCAAAAAAGAGCAGCAAACGTTATTTGGAGACCAAACTCAATAATGGCAATGGTTATAAGCTTTATTCTTATTGGTTGTTTTTTTGTAACAGGATCGTTAATGCTTTTAGAAGGAAACCTAAAAGGACTTATTCTTATAGGAGCAATGATAGTAGCATTTCCTGTTTTTTTTAAGTTTAAAAGGTTGCCTGAAAGCAAAAAAATGGTGTGGCGCTATGTTCGAATTGGAGTTTCCGTAATAATGGTAATAGTGCTGAGCATTCTTATTTGAGGTGTAGAAATGTCAATTTTTAAAAAAGCAGTTAAAGATGTGTCGTCGGAAGCAGGAACAATCATAGGAGATTACGCTTCCCAAAATGTTAGAAATGCAACGAGCGCTTCTATAGATGGAATGGATTTGTTCCGTACAAAAGTTGCACAGATTTCCAATGTCCCATTTGCTCAAGCGAAAGGAAATCTTTTTGAGTATATTGAAGCAGCAAAATTCAACACGAATGCGGCAACAGCAAATTCTTCCGCTCGTGCGTTTGTTACAGAGGCGTTGGGAGACCCTCACGCCAAAGCAGACATTTTAATTAAGGAAAATGGGAAGACCGTAAAAGAAATACAGGCCAAGTTTTTAAAAACAGCAAGAGACGGAAAAGATAATAGTGCTGCTTCGTCTGTTTTTCAGCAGACAGGGGCAAACAATCGCGGATGGGGAGAATACAACGGAATGGATCGACTTATTCGCAAGCAAGAACATTATAATGAAAACGGAACACTTCTTGATGAAGCAAAAAGATTATCACGGATAAGGGCAGAGTCAGATTCAATTTATGCTGATGTATATAAAGATGTGAATGAACATCTAACCGACGAAGCTAAGTATGATAGTGTATCTTCTGGAGGAACAACTCTGGAAGAAGTTGAGAGAGCATATAACAATCCCTTTCAATTTAGTAGAAACTTCGAAAGAAAAGCCGTAGCAGCTGAGATGAAAGCGACGGCCTCTAATATGGCCAAGGCTGGTTTTATTACTGCAGGAGTTATTTCTGGAGCAGTTAATTTTTTTGAAGTTTTTAAAAATGAAAAAACTCTTTCTGAAGCATTACATGACGTTGGGGCTGATGCAATTAAAAGTGGCATTCGCGGGGGAGCAACAGGAGCTGTTAGTACTGCCATTCGCTATCATGGAATAAAGGCCGGAAGTGCGCTTTTAAGTGATTCAATGGCGGCAACAGTTATGGCTGGTGGACTTATTGATGGTGGTGTTGCTCTCTTTTCGTACGCTAAAGGAGAAATATCAAGCGTTGAATTAAAAGAGCAACTGGTTGATACAACTGTAAAAGCAACCACGACAGTTTTTTTCACCAAGGCAGTTTCTGCAATACTCGGTAAAGCAGTTAACCCATTTGTTCCAATGGTGGTTTATACTGCAGCAAGCTTTATTATCACCGGAACAAGGGACATTATCAAAAACGCAAAACTTGAAGCCGAAGAGTGCGATAGAATGACTGCACTTCTTGAAGAAGCGACTCGAGTAGCAGAAGAGAATCAACGGCAGTTTATGCTCTATGTAGAGAAGTGTGAAGAAAACCAACGCAAAATATTAAATGATTATCTCGATTCTTTTTCGTACAATATGGAAACGGGAGATAACTATGATCAAGCGCTGTTCTCTATTTCTCGTTTTGCTGACCGAGCAGGAATATCGTTGCAGTATCTGGATTTTAATGATTTCAAAGATGCAATGAACTCAAAAGAATCATTTGTGTTAAAATAACACCTTTTTATTTGCGCGGCACACAAAGCAGTGTATCTTGTACAATTCGTTCTTTTTTTAGCTTCTTATATCAAAAGAAATGTTTAAGGATGATATTTAAAAAAGTGATTGGTTACAAAGCCCAAGGCTATTTCGATGTTAGCGAAAACCCAAAGCTTGTGTGTGCTTTCTTAAGAGAAAAGCCATTATTGTTGGTTAATTATACTGTAATAATAAGCCATTGTTTATTGGTCTGAAAAATAACTATAAGGGTTCATCATTTTATCCACCATTAAATATGGAAAATCTTGCCGTAATTTATCGCACCAGTAATTTTTCTCGTCTTTTTTGATACGGTATTTAGTAACTTGCAAGTCATTATTTAACCAAGTACAAACAGTCCCTTGAAGTGAAAGATAGTTATAAAAAAGAATAAACTTTCCGTTTTGATACCTCATCCTGTCGTTACTAACTTCATCAATCATAATAAATTCTGGTGTTAGGGCATCTATTATATCATTATAGGTTTGCATAGCTTTTCCAAGAATTGGAGTTCCAATTGCATATTTACCAGGTACAAAATCAACATAAAAGTTATCGGGGAGGACATCAAAACCGGTTTTTGACATCCGAGTATCTGTCACTTTTATCTGAAACACGCTAGCATCTTTATATGCAAAATCATTTATGGCGCTCCTGTTGCCTAATGAGAAGGAAAGAGCGGTTGGGAAGTCAGAAGTAAAATCTAACAGTGGACTGTACGAGATTGAATGTTGCATATAAGAAAGAAATTTATAGTCGATAACTGACGAATCAAAGACCTGCTTCCATCTACTTAACATTTTGTTATTAGTATATAGTTTTTCGATTTCGTACCTATTAATTGTAATATTGTTTGAAAATACGTTTGAAAGATTTCTGAACATAGATGGTGTTAAATTCCATTGATAATCAGATTGACCGCGATACCAATTGCTTCCATCATTATTTAAAAAGGTCAGATAATCAACTGCCAAGTCTTTTACAGATAAATCTCTGCTAACAAGTTTATGAATAAGAACTACTATGATCATTCTTTTTTGATAGGTTTTAAGTATTTTCTTTTCATCTGGATTTCTGAAATCGGATTCAATATAATTTAAATAATCAGAATAAGAAACGGTTCCTTTTTGCAATTCATTGGTTTCATAAAATAAATGCCCCATTGTACTATATATCTCGGAAAAATTATTTACATAAAAATCATAAACTTTTCCAGAGTTTGAATTTTCATCAAATAGTATACTAAAAGAAGAATGGGAATCTAAATATTGTTTTGTCACGTTATTCACAAATGTTCCAATGGTATTATCATTCATGTTTTTGGCTCCTTATGTTTCTTAATGATGCCATTTTGGGTTTTGGCTTTTATTACATAATAATTATTTATATTATATCACAACGTCATTCCTGTTGTCTGTTCTTTCAAACGAGTTATCTGTACTAAAAAGTACCTTTATGGCACCTTACATGATAACCAAAAGGGTCAAAATGGCACTAAATCGCCTGATACGAAAATGCCACGGTGGTATAATACTGGCGAGGTGATAGAGTTGACAATGAAGCAGTTGCGGAAGGAGAAGGAATTGATGCAGGTCGATTGTGCCGAATACCTCTAGATCCCCGTTCGAACTTATAAGCGGTACGAAGCCGACGAAAGCAAGGTCAACAGGATCAAATATCAGTACGTTATTGACCGCCTGAATGAATACGGGATCATCGACGAAGAACACGGAGTATTGGCGGTCGAACAAATAAAAGAAATTTGCGGCCCGGTTTTTCGCGCTTATTCCGTGGAATACTGCTATTTATTTGGCTCCTATTCCAGGGGAACGGCAACTGAGACCAGCGAGGTAGATCTGCTCATTTCAGTGCCTGTGGACGGTTTGAAATTCTACGAACTGCTGGAACTGCTCCGGGAAAACCTGAAGAAAAAAGTCTATCTGCTGGACGCGGGGCAGTTGAACAACAACCCGGTGCTCGTGCAGGTAATTTTGAAAGACGGAGTCAGAATCTACAGATCACTTTAAGGATGACCGGTGTTACCTTGAAATGCGAAAAGCGCCTTCGACAGGTTGTCCCGCCGCACCCGTTGTGGTATAATCCAACCGACCGAATCATGCCGGCGCCAGGCGCCAGGAGGACGTAAAAATGATTAGAATCGACCTGCCCGGAACGAGCCAGAAAGACTTTGAGGACGCCATACAGGTGCTGGAGGAGTGCAAGGCGAAGATCGTGCCTTGCCTCGGCTTCGTGAACCCTTTTATGGGCCCCGGCGGCCAGTACGGCAACTGCTGGTGGGAGCGCGACACGGCGTTGACGCTGTCAGGGTACAAGTGGATCGACCAGAAGTTTGCCGAGGGTGTGCTGGACAATTTCGGCCTGGTGCAGAAGCCTAACGGCCGCATCCCGCTCTGGGGCAACGACCGGGTGGGTGATTACGACGAGGAGCTTAGCGCCATACCTGTTATCTTCGAAGTGGCTCTGGGAGTGATGAAACGGTCGGACGATCCGGAGTTTATTGACCGGACCTACGGCATGCTGGCGCGGTATCTGGGCTGGTGGCTGTCTGACGTCAAGCGGGACAGGGAGAGCGGCCTGGTCTGCGGCATTTTCGAAGAATCGGACCCCAGTGACTTCGCGGAGCAGTTGACGGCGGCCCAGGTGGATCTCAACGTGCAGGTCTGCGTGGGAGCTGACGTGCTCAGGGAACTGGCAGAATATTTAGGCAGGAACGACGACGCCGAGAAGTGGCGCGGAATTTTCGAAACGGTAAAAAACGCCATAAACACTTATATGTACGACCCGTTGACCGGGGGATATTACACGTATTTCGTAAAAGAAAAACGGCTGCAGACCAAGCGCGTGTATAATTCCATGCTCGACACTTTCAAGCGGGGGATCGCGCCGGAGGAGAGGCGGAAGGCGCTGATCGGCTTTATGGAGGCGCCGGAACATTTCGACCTGCACGGCAGATACGCCCTGGTCACCGCGTCGCATTCGTCGCCGGAATATCAGGAAACCGTGGGAGTCTATAAAGGCTGGACCAGCTGGTCGGGCAACATCTGGACGTTCCGCAACGAAATTATTGCCACGGGCCTCCGTGAAGCGGGGGAGCGGGAGTTGTCCGCCGAACTGGCATATAAGACGGTGACGGAATTTTCGGGCAATTACGCCGAGTTCCTGAGCCCTTCCACCGGCGAAGGCCACGGTGTCAAGCGGTACGGCTGGACGGCTTCCCAATATATGGAGCTGATCATCGAAGAGATCTTCGGCATTTCGGACAACCACTTTACAGGCGAGATCGGCGTCCGTCCCAACATCCCGAAGGCATTGACGGGAATCCCGATATCGATTTCCGGCGTGCCGGTGGGCGCGGGGGAAAACAAGGGGCTGCTTTGCGTGAAGGCGGTCAGGAACGTCGACGGTTCGGCAGAAGTAGAGCTGCGGCTCGAATGAGGCGCGGACGACGGGCGTAGAAATGCGGCAACGGCAAAACGCGCGCATGATGCGCGGATGCGGACGTAGCGCACAGATGCGGGCATAACGTAAAGATGCAGGCATAACAAATAGATTTGAAAAACGGGAGGACAACATTTTATGAAGATCGCGGTTCAGACAGGCGGCATCACCGAAAGATTCGGATGCGACGAAGGTTACAGGATAATAAAAGAAGCAGGATTCGACGCAGTTGACGCGAACCTCGACCACCTTTTCAGGGGAGGAGACATCAGGAAAAAGCTGCGTTCGCCGCTTTTTGACGGTCCGGAAGAGGATATGCTGGCTTTCTGCGACCAGTGGAAGAACGCCGCTTTAAAGTACGGCATCGACAATTACCAGGCCCACGCTCCGTTCCCCTCTGCCGTGCCCTTCGATCCCGACGATCCGGATTACAACGAGTATCTGATAAAATGCCTGGAGAAGACTATACAGTGCTCTGCCTACATCGGCTGCCACCGCCTGGTCATACATCCGTTTTTCTACGGAATGCCCGCCAAAAAGAGCCCTGAGGCAGAGTGGGAGCAGAATATCTACAGCTACTCGAAACTGATCGATGCGGCGAAGCGGTACGACGTTATCATCTGCCTCGAAAACATGTTCGAATCCCGGGGCTCGAAGATCTATAAAGCCTGCTGCTCCGACATAGAAACGGCATGCAGGTATATTGACACGCTCAACGATATCGCCGGGGAACGCCGGTTCGCTTTCTGCCTTGATACGGGCCATCTGATCCTGGTGAGCGAAGATATTTACGAGGCAATGACGATGCTGGGCGGCCGCATCGAGGCGTTTCACGTGCACGACAACAACGGCGTCCGTGACCAGCATCTGGCGCCTTATATGGGCATACTGGAATGGAACCGCTTCGTGGAAGGCCTGGCAAAGATCGGATTCGACAAGACGCTGAGTTTCGAGACTTTCAACGTCTGGAACGTGGTGGACAACGAGCTTTGCCCGGATCTGCTGCGATTCATCGCCAAGGCCGGAAGGATGTTTGCCAGAAGGGCGGAGGAGATAAGGGCCAAAGGCTGAGCCGGAGTTGTAAGAGCCGGTGTATTTAATGGCCGCGGCCAGATAACGGAAATAAAAAAGGCCCGAGAAAAAGAGCGGCGCCGCCTCGCAGATCGCGAAGGGGCGCCGTTTTCGTAACGATTCAGGCGGGCCGGGAATTACGGCTCGTAAGTCACGGTGTGGTCCGCAGGCATCTCGCCCGTGCCGGTCCAGATCGCGATGTTGTCAACGGTGCCGACGATGCCGTTGCCGGGCTTGAGGCAGACGGCTTTGCCCTTGAGCAGCTGATAGATGTTCTGTGCATTGCCGTTGGGGGAGGGCTGGCTGACTTTTATGAATTCGGCCATTTCGGCGGTCTTCATATATATGGTGGGAAGCCCGTTTTCCCTGACGATCCTGATGGTCACGGTAACGTCTTTAAAGTTATCGATGCTTTCGTCGTTGTCGATCTCGCCCTCGATGCCCAGCAGCTTGTATGCGATGGTAGAGCCCTTCTCGTTGGTGTTCTTCCTGGCGGCGTAAAGGTTGACTCCCTCGTCGTTGTGATCGTAGGTGAACCAGGTGTCCTGGTAGTGGACCTGGCTGTTGCCGTAGCCCGCGATCCTGAAGTGATATGAATTGTACCCTTCAGAGTCGTACTCGGTGATAATGACGATGTATCTCTTGAAGTTTCTGGAGGAGTTGTAGGTGACGTCGTACTGAAGGGTGTAGCTTCCGGTCTTGAGGGCCCGGTCCATATATGCGTCGTCAAGCATCATAACGTAGGAGTCGTTGTCCGAGGTCTCTTCGGTCTCCCAGTAATTGTCGACAACGAGCGCGCCGTCCTTTATAGCTAGGCCGGCGGTCCAGTCGTTGGGCGCTCCGTCGCTTTTGTTCAGCAGTTTCCAGCCCAGCGCCTTTACAGTGGCCATGGTCTCTGACACGTCGCCGTAGGAGGAGAAATCTTCATAGTAGATCATAGTGCCGTCTTCCGGCAGGGGCCTGTTGTCCGGCGTGGGAGCTTCCGTGGGAGGCACTTTCGTAGGAGGCTCGGTAGGCGCGGCAGTGGGAGGCACGTCGGTGGCGGCAGGCGCTTCTGTCTTGGTTCCGGGCTTGTCCGTGACGACGGTCAATCCTCCTGTCTTTTTAGGTTCTTCCGTGCCGGCGGTGCCGCAGGCGGACAATAAAACTATAGCCAGTACAAATAAAACGACCGGCAGCAATCTGTACTTATTTTTCACGTTAAAAACCTCCGCTTATCAAAACCGGGAATTATCGTGATTCGGATTTTATCACATTCTGCCGGATCAGTCAAAAAACGCTTTTCAGTTATGCCGGGCGGGGGGGAAAGCTCCAGCTTTTGCCGTTCCCTATTATGGTGGTTTTAGTGTTGACGCTGTTTCGGAACCGGTTCCTCTGGATCTTAAGACAAATTCCGAAGTGCCGAATTCACAGTTTGATTTGGCGCGTGCGGGGCAAAACCAAAAGTCGACGATTGCTCTCCGTATGAGGCCAATGCCGCTGCTCAGAAATAGATTGTTTTAAGCTTAATTAGTCTTTTTTATTTCCAAAGCCAATTGACTAATTGTGTTGTGCATAGCGCTTAGGGAAACGTCATCTGCTATATGAGTTTGTTGATGAAGACGCTATCGAAACCTATGGATATAATGAATAGTTCCACTTCTTAGAGCCCGATGCACGCGGCGTGGAACAGTAACAAAACTCCTGCGGGGAATGCTTTTTTGGCCAACTGAACTGTGGGCATGAAGCCATATTCTCTCAAAAGCTGCCGTTTCGGTCTATTCCTTCAGCTTTGCTTCCAGGCGCCCCATGATCTCCTGATACGCCTCTTCGACGCCGCCCAGATCCCGGCGGAAGCGGTCCTTATCAAGTTTGCGGCCAGTTTCGGTGTCCCAGAGCCTGCACGTGTCGGGGCTGATCTCGTCCGCCAGCACTATAGTGCCGTCCGGGAGCCTGCCGAATTCCAGCTTGAAATCCACCAGCGTCACGCCGCACTCCGCCCAGAAAGATCTGAGCTCGAAATTGATCCGGAAGGCGTACTCTGTAATGGTATCCAGCTCCTCTTCCGTGGCAAGTCCCAGCGCCAGCGCGTGGTACATATTAAGGAGCGGATCTCCCAGCTCGTCGTTTTTATACGAAAACTCGATGGTCGGTACTTTAAGTATGGTGCCCTCGCTGACGCCGTAATGCTTGGCGAATGATCCCGCGGCAATATTTCTGACGATCACTTCCAGCGGCACGATCTGCACCTTTTTCACGAGGGTGTTGCGGTCGTCAAGTTCTTTTACGTAGTGCGTGGGGATGCCCCGTTCTTCCAGGAGCTTCATCAGGGCGTTGCTCATTTTGTTGTTGATGACGCCTTTCCCGGCGATCGTGCCCTTTTTCAGTCCGTTGAACGCCGTCGCGTCGTCTTTATAAGACACGATGAGCAGTTCCGGATCGTCGGTGGCGAAAACCTTTTTTGCTTTTCCTTCGTAAAGCTGAGCGCCTTTGACCATAACAGATACCTCCGTTATAAAATTGAGAAAAGCGCCCCTGAATCATAAATTCTGAGACGCCCTTGCCTTCGAAATTGCGGGGGAAGGATTTGAACCAACGACCTCCGGGTTATGAGCCCGACGAGCTACCAGCTGCTCTACCCCGCGATATATATCGCCGCTTTTTCCGGCGGCAACGCGTATTATAGCAGAGTGTCCGGGACAATGCAAGCGTTATTTTTTCGGCTTTCTTGTTTTTTCGTCCGACGAAGCAGCCGAAATTAGCTGTTGCGTCAATTGCCCGGACGGCGTATAATCTATCACGGACAAATTGTCCGGAATACGCCCCGGCGGCCGGTGCCGCAGGGGAGCCCGGAGGAAAGGAGCGCCGGACGGTGGGGGAATTGCCGTATCTCGATCTGTATAACTGTTATATATGCATAGACCTTAAGTCGTATTACGCCTCTGTCGAGTGCGTTGCCCGGGGCCTGGATCCGCTTCGGGCGAACCTGCTGGTGGCGGACGAGTCGCGGTCGGATCAGACGATATGCCTGGCCGTGTCGCCTTCGCTGAAGGCCATCGGGGTGCCTGCCAGGCCGAGGCTGTTCGAGGCGAAGCAGAAGATCCGGGAGTATGAGTGCGAAAGCGGAAAAAAGGTGGAATATATAGTGGCCGTGCCCAGGATGGCCGAATACGAGCGCATTTCGGCTCAGATATACTCCATATACCTGAAATACGTGTCTCAGGAGGACGTTCACGTGTATTCGATAGACGAATGTTTCATAGAATGCACCGGATACCTTCATTTTTACGAAAAAGCCGCCGCGGCCGCCGGGGTGCATCCCGCCAGGCAGATGGCCGTCACTATGATAAGGGACGTGCTGAAGACCACGGGGATCACCGCCACGGTGGGCATAGGGACTAATATGTACCTGGCTAAAATAGCCATGGACATAGTGGCTAAAAAAGCTCCCGCGGACGGCGACGGGGTGCGGATAGCGGAACTGAACGAGGACTCGTATAAGTTCCTGCTGTGGGACCACCGGCCTCTTACGGACTTCTGGCAGATCGGCCCGGGCAAGGCCCGGCGGCTGAACCGCGCCTATATGTTTACGATGGGGGATATCGCCGAAAGGTCGCTTACGGACGAGGAGTACTTTTACAAGACGTTCGGGATAGACGGGGAGATCATCATCGACCACGCCTGGGGGATCGAGCCGGTGACCATGCGGGACATAAAGGAGTACAGAAGTTCCGGGCGCAGCCTGTCCAACGGCCAGGTGCTGCCGCGGCCGTACCGATACGATGAGGCCAGGCTGGTGCTGCACGAGATGGCGGAGGCGCTGTGCTGCGATATGTTCGCGAAGCGGCTGGTCTCTCACTGCTTCGGCTGGTGGGTGTCCTACGATTATAAGAGTCTGGAGGTGTTTCCCGAGTACGACGGGCCGCTGTCCATAGATTTCTACGGCCGCCTGCATCCGAAGCACGACCACGGCACAGTGCGGCTCAGGGACGTGACCAACGAGCCCGGTCCGGTGCTGGAGCCCATGCTCAGGCAGTTCGACGAGAAAACGGACCACAGGCTGCTGTACCGGAAGCTGGGAGTGACTGCGGACGAAGTGCACGAGGACACGGGCTTATTGAGGCTGGATCTGTTCGGCGCCGCCGTCGCCAGGGAGCGGGAAAGGGCGATCCAGGGAGCCATGTTCGAAGTCCGGCGCAGATACGGTGCCAACGCGCTTTTCCGCGGCATGAATATGCTGGAGGGTGCCACGACGCTGGAGCGCAACAGGCAGATAGGCGGACACAGAATGTGATTCGGAAAGAGAAGACCAATATGGAATATACGAAATACGCAAGATCCGGCGCCGTAAAAAGAGGCTCCGGGATGCCGGGGGAAATGGATATGCCGGCGAATTTCAGATACAAAGAGGCCTTCCTCGCGGGAAGGCCTCGGCACGGTAAGTTCGACGTTTTTTCGTCCAGGCATCCGTCGATGCCCGTGGGCCGCAGGGCGAAGATCTTCGCTCCTTTCGACGCGCTGAAAGGGTTCAGCGAGGCGATAGCCGAACAGGCGGCGTGGTCGTGATCAGGCTTTTTTCTTCCTGCCGGTGACCACTACGACTACCATCGCGGCGACGGCCAGCAGGGCCACGGCAACGGGAATGATGATGAGGAGCAGATTGGCGGAGTCTTTATTGCGTATGACTTTGCCGCTTTCATCCAGTTCGGAATCGTTGGTGACGACGTAGGAGTACTTGAATCTGCCGCCGGGGGCAACGTCGCCGGACACGTAGAATTCCAGTATGTCGCCGCTGTAATCCGTGTAGATCCACTCTCCGTCGGCGTTCTGCGTTCCGGTATCTTCAAGGTCGTGGACGTTGTCGGTCCAGGCGAAGTTCACGGTGTAATCCTTGCCGCTGACTCCGATATCGGACTTTTTGACCTTGACCGTCATATACCTGCCGTCCACTTTGTACTCGCAGTCGGCGATCTTCTCGCTGGCGTATCCGTCGCCGGTGAAGCGTTCGAGCACGACGGTGTCCGCGGAAGCGGCGGATTTGTTGATAATGAAATCGAATGTGTTCCAGCCGGCGTTCTGCTGGTCGGAATCGATGTAAAGGTTCATCCAGAGTTTATCAGTGTAGGAGGTGATATCGTCGCGGCATTCCACGCGGAAGTAGAAATAGTCGTTGTCCCGGGCGATCTGGGAGCCGATTATATCGTTGCGGCCGGAAAATTCCTTGTATTCGATCCTTCCGTAGCCCAGCGTGTCGCGGTCGCCGGTGTTGCCGATGTAGGAAGCGTAGTAGGGGGCAACGCCGCTCCAGGCTTCCTGGGAGGCGTTCAGGTCGATGGCAACGGGATCGCTGGGTGTGGGGATCGGCCTTGCGCCTTTGAATTTGCGCACGTAGTTTACGAGCAGATAGTAGTAATGGTCTTGCAGGTCTCCTCTGGAAGGTTCGATATCGCGGCTGTTCTCGTCGTTGAACTGATCGGGGAAAGCGTTCTTGACGCCGCCCCACTCGTCGTAGCGTCCCACGATGAGTTCGTTCCAGCCGGTGACGAATATGACTTTGGGATCGAGGGTAAGCGCGTAATCGAACTGCTCGATGAAGTTATATCCGTAAAGCTTTGAATTCTCTTCGCCCAGGTGAGACTGGTCAAGGGTATAGGAGCGGCCGGTGTTGTGCGCGCCGTTCATAGCTGAAAGCTTGTGGGTGGTGTAGTCGTGGTTCTGGGCGATGCCCACGGTGACCTGCTCGACTTTTCCGGCCTGAGCATCTTCGGCGCTGGCGTAATAATAAGCCTGAGGATACATGGAGAGCCAGCCCCAGGAGCCGTACATCGTATCGGAATCCTCGGTGATGTAGCCGGGAATATTGCGGCGGTAGGTGAAATAACTCATGATGTTGGCATCCATCGGGTTGCTTGACTGGAGCTTGCCGGGCCATGCCATAAGCATAGGCTTGCCGTCCCAGTAGAACCAGAGCTGCTGATATTTCTTGGACTTGTAAATGTCGGTGAACAGCAGCTGAAGCTGGGATCTGGCGGCTTCGGAAGCGCTGAAGGGAAGCATGAACGAGACTTTGGGAGTCTTGACGCCGTCCTCCATCGCCTGGGCCCAGGCGGCGTAGAGCTGCGTGTAGCACTCGCGCCATGTCTCGGTGCCGTTGGTGTTGTCGGTGAATATGGCGTCAACGCCCGCGTTGGCCAGAAGTTCGGCCTGGTGCCTCAAGACCCATTTGTCGGTGCCGACGTAATAGCCGTATATGGACTGGTTCCAGAAGTATGCGGCGCCGCTCGTGGGCCAGAGCGAATTGTTGTAATCGTTGATCGCTTCGGGATGTTCTTCGCAGAATTCCTGAAGGTTGAAAGGCGTCTGGCCCAGGTGGCTGGTGCTGTGCCAGGTCCAGAAGAACATGGCCACGGTCTTGTCTTCCTTAAGGTCGCCCACCTCCGCGTTGGTGAGGGAGACGCGGCCCAGTCCGTCGGTGAACACCCAGGTGTCAGGCATGACTTCGTGGGTGTAGATGAGGCTGTCTGCCGGGATCTCGAATTCCTTGGGCGGTTTCACGGCGACGTAGGTATCCGAGGCGCTGTCGCATTCTTTTACCGGCTCCTTGGTGCGGGAGGTAAGCGTGATGGTGAGTTCCATGTCCCATTCCTGCTCGACTCCCTCGTAGTAGCAGTAACCGAGAGATTTTTCGTTGGTATCGAAGGTGTAGCAGCCCGCAGAACCGGAGCACTCGTAGATCAGGAAGAGATACTCGCCGGCGGGGAGAGGGTCGTCCTTGAATTTCACCTGGTTTGTGGCGTTGTCACGCAGAACGAAATGCTTGGAGAAGAGGGGCTCCTGCTCCACGGTGTCGTCGAAGTTGTTTTTCCACTTGAAGACTCCAAGCGTGGCCTCCGAGTCGCTGGTCTCCCAGGTGGGCATATTGAAAGAGAAACCGACGAATTCGCCGTTAACGTTAACGCGCTGCCCCATCATTCCGTCGTCGTTGCCCACTCTCATCGGAGAGCGGTTTCCGACGCCGTAAGCCTGGTAGTTGTACGCCGCTAAAACGGAAGAACCCAGGTCGGCGAAGATGAACATTGCCAGCATTATTGCCGGAAGCATCAGAAGAAGGAAGTACTTGCGTTTCATAATGTCACCTCTGTGATCGTTGTGATAACCATAACAGCCGCGCCTTCGGACGAGACGCGTTATGCAGTTGCTTACGCCGGTTATTGTACCAAAAGGGAAGGGGGAATGTAAAGAATAAAAGAAGATTGGGATGCCATCAGGGGCCGGAGCCCGGCGGGAGAAGTCACTTTTTAATATTTCTCTCGTAGGGTTTGATGAGACATTTGCCGGAATTGCCTATAAGGTCGCGCCTTCCGGCGGTGATGAGCGCTTCCTTAACAAGCTTGTAGTTTTCGGGCCTGGAATACTGGATCAGCGCCCTCTGGAGCGCCTTTTCGTGAGGCGATGAAGCCGTGTATACGGGCTCCATCGTGCGGGGATCTATGCCCGTGTAGTACATGCAGGTGGATACGGTGGAAGGCGTGGGGTAGAAGTCCTGCACCTGTTCGGGGCGGATGCGGCGGTCTCTTAAATATTCCGCCAGCGCCACGGCGTCTTTCAACGTGGAGCCCGGATGGGAAGACATCAGATAAGGCACGGTAAACAGCTTCTTGCCGCTCTTCTCGGTGACGGAGCGGTACAGGCGGTCGAACTCCTCGTAGACGCCGTGCTCAGGCTTGCCCATATATTTAAGAACGTTGTCGGAAATATGCTCCGGGGCAACTTTAAGCTGGCCGCTTATGTGGTTCCGGGCAAGTTCTTCCAGCACCGCTTCGCATTCGGGATCTGCCAGCAGGTAGTCGAAGCGGATGCCGGACCTTATGAACACTTTTTTCACGCCGGGCACCCGGCGGAGCTTTCGAAGGAGGGAGATATAGTCGGAATGATCGGCTTTCAGCTGGGAGCAGGGCTTCGGGAAAAGGCACTGCTTGCCGCTGCAGGCGCCCCGGGTCAACTGCTTTTCGCAGGCGGGAGCCCGGAAGTTGGCGGTGGGACCTCCCACGTCGTGTATGAAACCTTTGAAATCCGGGCGGCGGACAAGTTTTTCCGCTTCCCGCATGATGGACTCGTGGCTTCTGGCCTGTACGATCCTGCCCTGATGGAACGTGAGCGCGCAGAAATTGCAGCCTCCGAAGCAGCCCCGGGATGAAGTTATGCTGAAGCTGATCTCAGAAGCCGCGGGGACGCCGCCGTCCTTTTCGTAACTTGGATGGTAGGCGCCTGCGTAGGGCAGTTCGTACACCGCGTCAAGCCCCGCCTGAGTAAGCGGGAGCGCGGGAGGATTCTGGACGATAAAGCAGTTTTCGTAGGGTTCCGCCAGCTTTTTGCCGCGGAAAGGATCCGTATTGTCGTACTGTACGGCAAAACTTTCGGCGTACCTGCGCTTGTCGGAGGCGATCTCCATAAAGGAGGGCAGCACGGTCTCCACGTCTTCGGGCAGCTTTTTGCTCTTGTAGACGGTGCCGCGCACGTTGGTGATCTCGTTTACCGGCTTTCCGGAGGCGAGAAGATCTGCTATCTCGCGGATCTGCCTTTCGCCCATGCCGTAGATCAGGAGATCGGCGCAGGAATCTATGAGGATGGAGCGCATGACCTTGTCGGACCAGTAGTCGTAATGGCCCAGGCGCCGCAGGCTGGCTTCTATGCCTCCGATCACTATGGGTACGTCTGGGAAGCACCGGCGGAGCATTTTGCCGTAAACGATGGTTGCCCTGTCGGGACGGAGGCCGGTCTTGCCTCCTGGTGAGTAGAAATCGGAGGGGCGGCGTTTTTTGGCCACGGTGTAATGGTTCACCATAGTGTCCATATTGCCGCCGCAGATAAGGAACGCCAGTTTCGGCCGGGGAAGCGCCTTAAAGGCTTCGTCGGTCCTGAATTCGGGCTGCGCCGCGATCATAACGGAGTAGCCTGCGGCTTCTACCACGCGGCCTATAAGGGCGTGGGCAAAAGAAGGGTGATCTACGTAGGCGTCGCCTGTGACGAATACGAAATCCGGAGCGTCGTGTCCCGCCGCCATGACCTCCTCGATATTCACAGGTAAAAAGCCTTGCGCCATCTCGGACCTCCGGTCAGAGTTTGAGCTCCAGCGTGTATTGCTGCGCCGTAAAGCCGCTGTTCCTGTAAAAAGCCAGGGCAGGGTCATTGCCCTCCCAGGCGTGGAGCGTGATATTGTAAAAGCCGTTGTCCCGGGCATACTCAGTGACAAAGTCCAGGAGCTTCGAGCCTATATGTTTGCCGCGGACGGACTCTTCGACGCACAGGTCGTCGATGAACATGGACTTCACAGGGTACGTTGCTCCGGTCTCAGGCTTGTCGAGCACCTTGCAGAAGCAGTGACCGAGCACGGTGCCGGTGACGCCGTCAACGCATACGAACACGGGGGTCAGAGGGTCTGCGATGATCTTTTCGATCTCTTCGCCGGTATATTTGGCCCCTACGGGCTTAAACAGGTCAGGGCGGATGGCGTTGTGCACCGCCAGCACCTGAAGAAGCAGCGCTGCGATGCCTGGGATATCCCGGGGCAATGCAGCGCGGACTACCATATTTTCAGCGGAAAGCGGGAGGCAGTTCGCGGTCAATTCGCGTCACCTCCGCTGCCGTCAGAGAAGCTGTTTTCGGATGCGTTAGAAGCTGTTCCTGCCTCAGGGACCTCGCCGGAACCGGCAGAGTCAGTCCCGCCACGGCGCTGTCCGGCGGCCTTTCGGAAGAGCCGCGCCTTCAGCGTTGCCAGCTTGCTGTCCAGCCATAGCTCTATCCGGGCCATTATATGTTCGGCTGCAATAAATCCTATAAAGGAGGTGCACAGCGCGATGACGGCTCCGCCTATAATGTCGCTGGGATAATGGACGTAGAGGTGGAGCCTTGAGATCATAATAAGTACGGAAAGGAGGACCAGAGGAAGCCCCTGCCTGCGGTTCACGTAAAACAGGGCCAGAGCGCCGCCCAGCGAAGCCATAGTGTGGCCGGAAGGGAAGGACTTGTCAGTCAGTTTATCCACGGCAAGATGGGACGCCATGAGGCGGATCACGTCGTAGGGGCGCTCACGGGCAACGGCATTCTTGATTATCAGATTGCCCACGATGAAGCCGATGGTGATGGCGATGAGCATTGCCAGGCCGCCCTTGCGGGTCTTCTTAAAAAAGAGCAGTATCGCCCCGAGGACAAGCAGAAAGATGCCGCCGTCTCCGAAGAAGGATATGAATTTCCAGAACCCGTCCGCGAAGGAGCCGCGGAAGGCGCTCTGGAGCCGGTCGAGCACTGAAATATCAAATGATTGCAAGCAGTCGATGAAGGTCATTTCCTTAGTGAATTCCTTTCATTGCATAGTGATATTTTGGCAAAAAAACGCTCCTGTGTCAATCATCCGGGCGCACTTGATTTAACCTTGGTTTTTGTGCCAGAATATTGCCGCGAAGACCGTGACGATCGGGGCACGGAACGTTACTGTTTTCAGGGAGGCGCTGCGTTGGACGACAGGGCGATGTTAGACCTTATCGTTTCGGGAGAGGAACGGGGGCTCAGAGAACTGGAGAAGGAATATTTCGACAGCTGTTTCGACGCTGCCCTTGAGGTCCTGCGCGGTCAAGACTCCTCCGGTTTCGACAGCGAGGAGTCGCTTCGGGCCGCAGGCCGTCAATGCGTTTTCGACGCTTTTATCAAGCTCTGGAACAACCGGGACAACATCGCTTCGCCGGAGGGCTTTCTTCCGCTGAGGGATTACTTGGAGAGGTCCGCTCGCAATATCGCCCTGGCGAAACGCACCGAGGCCTTGTCAGGAGAAGCCTGCCGGGACGAGCTTTCAGGCATCGGCGCCCCGATGGACCTCGGGGACGGGAGCGGCGGCGTCCGCCAGGCCGGTCTCGAAAACGCCGGCGGCGAGGAGAACATCGACAGCGAGAATAACTCCGGCAATGAGAATAACACCGGCGAAGCGAACAACTCAGACGGCGGCAAAAACACGGCAAATAAGAAAAAGCGCCGGAAGGTCATATTGATCGCTTCCGCCGCGATCGTCCTTCTGCTGGCAGTCACAGCCGTTGCCGCCATGCTGAATATAATAAAATCCGGGACGGGAAACGATCCGGCAGAAGAACACACGCATCACGAAGAAACAAAAGTCGAAATAGAAGAAGTTGACCCGGATGAGGAATATCGGGAGCTGCAGAAAGAGATCGAAGTCTGGCTCGGCGCCGACGCGACCGGATACGACGTGGAACAGATAAAGGCGGAATTGTCCGGGATCCCGGAAGCGCTCAAAACGGACGCAAGCCAGCACAATATGCTCAGGCACGCGGAGTTCGCCGGAGCGGATGAAATAGATTATTCGGCAAAAGAAGATCTTAAGACCCTCCAAAACCTGCTGAACACGGTGGGCACCGCGTTTTACGAGGGAACGTTCCAGCCCTGCGGGACGAAGCTCAGCATAACCGAAGACGGCCGTTTCTATTTCGAGAACGAAGTGGAAGTACAGGTCAGCCTGGACTGGGTAAAACCGAATTATTACAACACGGCGTATATGACGACGGTCAGGATCGGTCATTTCGGCACATGCCTCTGGCGGGACGATGGGACAGGCACCTATGGTAATAATTCTCTGTTGGCCTGCAGCGTCGAACGTACCGTGCTGATCCCCTTCAGATCCGCGGACGAACTGCTGGAACTCAATCCGGGGCTTTCTGATCTCCTTGGCGAATACCTGTTGACAACGGCCTCCCGGTCGACGGCAATGGCGTTCAACAAGAGAATAAAGGAAGCTCTGGCGCCCGAGACCGGCGAGAACGGCGGCAGCAGCGAAAGAGCCACTTACGACGTAGAGCTGCCATACGGCATTGCCACCGTAGAACTTAGAAAGACGGGCACGGGAGCGCACGACAGAACGCTCCGGGTAGACAGAGTGACCGACTCCGAAGGTTTTCAGAACACTTACGTTTACTCGATCGCCTCGGACTGGAAATATCATGACTATCTTTCGTCCTCATATTCCGGCGAGACCAGGCAGGTCACGACTGTTTCCATACATGTCTGGTTCCGGGCACAGCACGCAATATATCCCGAGCGGCATACCTCGGCGGCGATGACGGTCACCGACGGCGTCGTGACTTCTTTCGAACTTGGGGACTCTCCGGCTTCCGGCACGAAACGCCCCGCAGTCTCTATAACGCTTTCCGGAAAGAACCGGAATTTCGGAGGAGGCGTCACGGAACTCCTGGAGATAAGTTATTTAAAAATGTACTCCCAGAATTCCTCCCGGAATTCGGAGGGCCGCCGTTACGTGATCGACGGAGAATATAACGTGCTCGAAAGAGAGATATACCGCGACGGCAACGTCGTTTTTAGAGAAGAGATCGTTCCCCGTACCGTAAGGGTGGGATCGTGGCCGGATCTGACGTATACTGCCGATCCTCAGGAATACACGCGGCTCATGTGCGATCCAGGCGGTATCATAGAGCAGATGGAAGGCAGCGTATTTTCATTCGACAGGATCCATCCCAGCGTGAGACTGACCTGGAACCGCGCCGCCGACGGCGTCTGCCGGTGTGTCTTCGACGACGTCAACTCCAAACCCATAGCTATAGTCGACGCGGAATACGACGAAGGAGACTGGCGGCTGGTGTTTAAAGACGGCAAGGCAGGCAGCGCAGCGACGGGCTGGGTGCTGTTTTACGAAGGCGACCCATACCCCCGGTCCGGACAACCGAGCCCGCTGCCCTCCGTCAATTACGACCAGTTCAATGAAAACGCCGCCAGGACTCCTTATATGATGGTGATCTTCGAGGACCTGTCATGCTATCTGTACACCTTCGAAACGTTGACCGTTCCCATGCCCGGGCCTGCGTCTCCCGGTTCATCGATCTCGTTTACGGTCCAGGTCAGATATTACGGCCGGCTGGATTCGGACGAAGGGATCGCCACGTTGTCCCTCTACCGCGCGTTTTTCGTCGGGATGGCGGATATGACCTTTGAAACGCTTTACCAACAATACAGGGCGCTGATAGAATGGCTTGGTATGGACAACGCTCATTTCGGCGACTCCGGGCTGGATGATTTCACGAAAGCGGTTGGCAGCTACCTTACGGCCATAGTAGCAGGATACGACAATATCGAGGAGCCTTTCGAGCGGCTCTACGTAGATCTTTCGGCGGATTCGCTGTTGCTTGAGCCTGCGGGCGGAGAGTGAGGCATAAGTTTTGAACGACTTTGAAGTTTTACAACTTATAAATGCAGGAGACGAGCAGGGGCTCCGGGCGCTGGAGGAAAAATATTTCGGGCGCTGCAGGGACGCCGCGGCGGAAGTTCTGGCG
>JAEFAM010000059.1 GCA_016287565.1 Clostridia bacterium | reverse complement strand
TCAAAACAAAGAGTTATTCGACTACTAGAGGAATGAAATCGGCGCTGCTCACGTTTCGTTTTTGTTCATTTTATCTGCTTGTGCCAAGGTTAATTCTGCATTTTTCGAGGGAAAACAGCAATTTGCTGTAGATCCCTGACGTTTATGCTCATTTTTGGGGAGGTCCAGGGCAAAAACGGCAGGGCCCCGTTTTACAGATAGCGCACATCGTTGCCTCTTTCGAGGATCACTACTGAAACTTCTTAAATCCTCGATTTTTAATAAATGAGCCGTTTTGAGACAGCGCAGCCCGGAACAAGATTCGAGGGAATTTACAAAATATGTTTAAACCCTCGAATTTTTAAATGTGAGCTTTTTCGAGACAGCGCCGTACGGAGGGTCGACGGGTTGCGTCGTTCCGTCGGTCGGATCGGTGTTCTCTCCCACAGGATCGATGCTGCCGCCTGTCGAAACAATTTGACAGCGGCGCTTTTTTTTATGTTATCATTTAACCACCAATTCGTAGGACGGCAGCAGGGCTGAAACATATTTGACCGGGGGCGCAGTGTCTCTTTATCTCGTTGTTCAGGCGGGACCCGGCGCGGTTTCATGCGTACTGCCGCTACAGAAAACGCAAAGGAAGTTGACACATGAACGAAGATCTGATTCTTGAGCTTCAGGGGATAACTAAGATATTCCCCGGCGTTAAGGCTCTGAACGGCGTTCAGTTCAAGCTCCGGCGCGGTGAAGTGCATGCTTTGATGGGCGAGAACGGCGCCGGCAAATCCACTTTCATAAAAGTGATAACCGGCGTTTTTCCTCCTGAAGAGGGACGGATATTCCTTGACGGGAAAGAGGTCAAATTCAAGGGCACGAGAGATTCGCTGGCAGCGGGCATTGCCGCCGTGTACCAGCATCCCACCACCTATCCCGACCTGTCCGTCACCGAAAACATCTTTATGGGGCACCAGATAATGAAGGGCCCTATGATGGACTGGCGGACGATGCACAAAAAAGCCGCGGAACTCCTGGGCAGACTGAACGCGAATTTTGACCCACGGGAAGAGATGGGGACACTCAGCGTTGCGCAGCAGCAGATGGTTGAGATCGCCAAAGCGTTGTCAACGAATGCCCGCATCATAATCCTTGACGAACCCACCGCCGCTCTCACGGCCAACGAGTCCAAAGAACTCTACCGCATCGTCAAGCAGCTTAGGGACGAGGGAGTTTCCATTATATTCATTTCCCACCGCATGGAGGATATGTATGAGCTGGCAGACCGGGTCACCGTTTTCCGCGACGCCCAGTACATCGGCACCTACGACGTCAACGCCATAACCACCGCCGATCTTATCAAGGCGATGGTAGGCCGCGAGATCAAGGACATGTTCCCGAAGCCGAAAGTGGATATCGGCAGCGAAGTGCTGCGCATCGAGAATCTGTCGCGGGTAGGCTTCTTCAAAGACGTGAACATCGACGTCCGTGCCGGTGAAATCGTAGGCCTCACGGGACTCGTGGGCGCAGGCCGTACCGAAGTGGTGGAAGCCGTATGCGGGATAACCCGTCCCTCTGAAGGCGCCGTATACCTGAACGGAGAAAAGCTCAACATCCGCAGGCCCATCGACGCCATGAAAGCCGGCATCGTGCTCCTGCCCGAAGACAGGCAGAAGGAAGGCCTGATAATGAGCTGGGGACTGGGCAGGAACGTGACGCTCCCGATCCAGGACGAACTGGCCAAGGCAGGGTTCAACGACGAAGCCAGAGAGAGGATAATCGCCCGGGATCAGCTGGAAGCGGTGGATACCAAAGCTGTGTCCATATTCGACCCGGCCACGTCGCTCTCCGGCGGCAACCAGCAGAAAGTCGTGGTGGCGAAGTCGCTTTCCCAGACAGGCACGAAAGTCATCATAATGGACGAGCCCACCAAGGGCGTCGACGTAGGCGCGAAAGCCGAGATCTACGCGATCATGGGCGATCTGGCGCTGCAGGGATACGCCATCATAATGATCTCCTCCGAAATGCCCGAGATACTCGGAATGAGCGACCGCATATTCGTAATGTGCGGAGGGCGCGTCACGGGATGCCTTGACCGCTCCGAGGCCACTCAGGAGAAGATACTGCATCTGGCAATGAAGGAAGACATGGCTTCCGGCGGTGAAGCCGCGGACAACGCTGACGGCGGGAAGGAGGATGGCGCGGTATGAAATTCAAAGAGATACTTCGCAAGATCACCGGCAACCACGAAGTCAGCCTTGCACTGATACTGGTGCTGATGTTCATCGTGGTGGACATTCTCGCCGGCGGCACCTTCCACAGCGGCACCAACATCGCCGACATATTCAGGAACAACGCCCTGACGCTGGTAATGTCCCTCGGAATGCTCCTGGTGCTGCTCACCGGCGGCATCGACATCTCCATCACAGGCGTGCTGGCGTTCAGCGGCATGAGCATCGGACTGCTGATGAAGAACCACGTGCTGGATTCCATACCGCTGGTCCCCAGATGCATACTGCTGTTCATCATCGCCATCGCAATCGGTTCCTGCTGCGGCCTGATCAACGGTTTTATCATCGCCAAGGGCAAGGTCTCTCCGATCATCTGTACGCTGGGCGCCATGTACGTATGGCGCGGAATGGCATATATCATTTCCAACAGCGCCTGGGCCAGCGCCGCTGACGTGGCAGGCTACAGCGATTTCGGAAAAGACGGAAGCGTAGGGCCCTACATCATCCTGGCAGCAGCGTTCATCGTGTTCTTCATACTGATGAAATGGACCGGGTTCGGCCGCAAGGTGTACGCCATAGGCAGCAATAAAGAAGCCGCCGCCATATCCGGTATCAACGTCGACCGGGTGCAGATCGCGGTGTACACCATAATGGGCTCCCTGGCCGGACTGGCAGGAGCGTTGTCCGTGTCGATCTACGCCTCGGCTCAGCCCACTATGCAGACGGGCACGGAAATGGACGTTATCGCCGCCTGCGTCATCGGAGGCGTCAGCATGAGCGGAGGCCGCGGCACCGTTCTGGGAACGCTGCTGGGCGGTATTTTCTACGCTATCGTTTACAAGGCGCTGCCTCTGGTGGGTCTGGAATCCATCTGGCAGAATCTTATTAAGGGCGTCATAATCCTGGGCGTGGTCATCATCAACGTGGTCACGCAGCGCATGATGAAGCGCCGGAATCTGGCAAGGAGGGAGATCTAATGGCAGGTAAATCCGGAAGATCAATTTCTGCCGTACCGGAGCGGTCGCCGCTGAGGCGGATCGTGAGCTGGGAAGGCGCACTCGTTCTGATTTTTATCGGCGTTCTCGTTATGGGCCGTATAATGTCGGCGAGCTTCACCGCCGAAAACGTGCTGAGAGAGATGCCTAAATACCTCTCCGAGATACTGATCGCGCTGCCCATGGGATTCATCCTCATAATGGGCGAGATCGACATTTCCGTGGGTTCCGTCGTGTGCCTGTCCGCCACGATGGCGACTTTCGCGGGCAACGCCGGATTGCCCTTCATAGTGGTAGTCCTCATCTGCCTGCTGACGGGCGTGGCGTGCGGCGCGCTCAACGGATTCATATTGACCCGCTGGCCTGAACTTCCTCCTATGATAGTCACGCTGGGCACCCAGATAATATTCCGCGGCATTGCCGAGGTATCGCTGGGAGCCGGAGGTTCCGCGTCCTACACCAACAGCGCGGATCTGGCGGGGCTGGGAAGCAAAGTCGGACCTTTCCCCATCGCCTTCTTCGTAGTTATTATCGCGGCCGCCATCTACATCGTAGTGCTGGCGAAGACCACCTTCGGACGGAAACTGTACGCCATCGGCTCCAACCGCGTTGCCGCGTCCTACGCAGGTATCAAAGTTGGCAAGATCCGTTTCATCGTCTACACGCTGGCCGGACTGATGGCGTCTATGTGCGCGCTGTTCATTCTGACCACCACCTACGGTGTCAACACCACCACCGGACAGAACTATGAGATGGACGTCATCGCAATGTGCGTGTTCGGCGGCATCGCTACCACCGGCGGCAAGGGCAACCTCATCGGCGCTCTCATTGCCGGCTTCACCATCGTCTGCCTGAGGATCGCCCTCAGTATCAAGAACGTCAACGACCAGCTGATCCTGATCATCATCGGCCTGCTGCTCATCATCTCGGTACTGATCTCCAGCATCACTCAGTCCGACAAATTCAAGAAAATGGCTCTTAAGAGAGCAGAAGAGAAGGCCAGGGCAAAAGCCGGGGCCGCGGAAGGGCAGCCGGAAAAGCAGCCGGACGATAAAACGGAATAAGCACCGGACAAAGCCCGTCCGAAACAGACGGATCCCCGAAGAGGGATCGAAAACAACAGGGTATCAGCGGCCGAACGTCCGCTCATACATAAAATTTAGGAGGTCATACTCATGAAAAAACGTTTAATTTGCCTCGTACTCGGCGCCCTCATGCTCCTCAGCATGTTCGCAGCCTGCCAGCCGGGCATCGACAAATCCCAGGCATCCTACGCGCTTGTCACCAAGTCCGCAGGCAACCCCTACAATGAGAAAGAAGCCGAGGGCTTCGAGGCCGTTATGAAGGCCGTCGGAGTCAAAGCCGGCAACTACATCATCCGTCATCCCGAGGCACCTACGGTCGACGCGCAGATCAAAGTCATCGACTCTCTGATCTCTCAGGGCGTCAGCGCCATCGCCATCGCTGCCAACGACGCCAACGCACTTTCCGCGAAACTGCAGGAAGCCAAGGCTGCCGGCATCAAGATCGTCACCCTCGATTCTGACGTTGCCCCCGCAGACCGCCTTACGTTCTGCAACCAGGCAGGTGTGCAGCAGGTCGCTCAGGCGCTCGTTGACGCCGTGTACGACATTGCCGGCGGAGAAGGCGAGTACGCCATCCTTTCCGCTACGTCTCAGGCTACCAACCAGAACGCCTGGATCGACGCCATGAAGGCCATTGCCGCCGCGGATGCCAAGTACTCCAAACTGACGCTGGTGGAAGTTGCCTACGGCGACGACGAGAACCAGAAGTCCACCGACCAGACTCAGGCTCTGCTGGCCAAGTACCCGAACCTGAAAGTCATCTGCGCTCCCACCACCGTGGGTATTGCCGCCGCCGCTAAAGTTCTGCAGGACAAGAAATCTCCCGTTAAACTTACCGGTCTCGGACTGCCCTCTGAGATGGCCGCTTACATCGGCGACGATGCCGATCACTCCTGCCCCTACATGTTCCTGTGGAATCCCATCGACCTGGGTAAACTTGCCGCTTATGCCAGCATCGCCCTCGTCAACGGCGACATCACCGGTAAAGTCGGCGACACCTTCACTGCCGGCGACATGGAGAACAGCCCCTACACTCTGACCGCCGTTGCCGGCGCCGAGAGCTATTCCGAGATCATACTCGGCCAGCCCTTCAAATTCGATTCCGGCAACATCGCAGAGTGGGCCAAGATCTATTGATCGACGGACCGTAATCGACCTGGACAGGCGACAACGCGTTGACCGGCTGACCGCCGCCTGACGCGTCCGCTCGCCGCAGGTTAAAAGCAGGAAAAGCAGACTGACGAGAAATTGCCGGTCTGCTTTATTTTTCTCGCAAAAAATGGTAGAATCACCTTGACGGGAGGCCGGAAAAATGATCGAGAGACTCAGGGAATTGTACGAAAAATATGCCGTGGAAGGGCTTCAGGAGAGGAAGCGGTCCATCGGCGACGCTTTCAGAGGCTGGTTCAGCGGCAGGGGCAAGGATCCGGCCCCGGTCGACGTGGATTTTATGAACGAAGTGGCGGAGTGCGCGGAGCAGATCAGATCGTCCGGCAACGGCAATGACGCTTTCGAGGCCGCGCGCATCATTTTGAGCCTTCCGAGGTCGAAAAAGTTCAGCCAGCGTGACCTGGTCTTCGCGGCAATGCATTCCAGAGTCACTCCGCTGGTGCCGCTGCTTGACGCGGCGCAGCGCGGGGAAGTGCTGAAGCTGATGGAGGAAGTGCCCAAGGCGTACCGGTTCCCGGTCTATAAAGAGCTGAAGCAGGCGCTGCTGGCGGCTGAGCAGGAGGAAGGAAGTTCCTCCGGCAACGGCTGAGCAGGCGGCCGCCTGAACGCCCGGCAACGCGATCGGATGTTGACGACACTGACCGGATGTTGGCGGCGCGATCCGGATATTGACGGGGCGATTTGGATGTTGACATCCCGTCAATGCGGCGCTAAAATATTGACGTTTCGTTTCGGGGCGGGGTTTGAATCCCCACCGGCGGTGAAAGCCCGCGAGCGGAAAATCGGCGCTACAAAGCGTTGACGGAACGCAGATCCGGTGAAATTCCGGAGCCGACGGTACAGTCCGGAGGAGAGAAACGAAGTCAGAGAATTGCCGCGGCCGGCGAAACGGACGCGCGGCACAGACAGGGCAGGCGGCAGGACAATGCCGGGCGCCCGTTGACCGCTGATTTCGATCGATTTTCACCCGAAGAGAACGCTTCGGGTTTTATTTTTGCCTGAGACCCGGAAAGTTTTATTCAGAAAGGGTTTGATGACAATGAAACAGTATGATGATGCGGAGAGGATCGAGAAGTCCGCGATCGAACAGGCGGAGGCCGCCGCGAAGGCGGAAATAGTGGAAACGGCCGAGGCCGTTGCGGAGGCCTCCGACGAGGCCGCCGGAGCCGCCGAACAAATCGAGAAAGCGGAGACCGCCGCGACCGGAGAGACCGCCGCGACTACTTCGAAAAAACGCTCCGGAAAGCTGAAATTCGTGTATCTGGCAATGTTTGCCGCGCTTTCCATCGCTTTCGTGACGCTGATCCATTTCCCGTTCCCGTTCCTGCCCGGCGCCCAGTTCCTTGAATACGACCCCGCCGACGTGCCGATCCTGATCGGAACGTTCGCCTTCGGACCGTTGTCCGGGCTGCTGCTCACACTGGTCGTCGCGGTAGTGCAGGGCGTCACCGTCAGCGCCGCCAGCGGCCCCTGGGGAATATTGATGCATTTCCTCGCCACCGGGTCAATGGCCCTGGTTGCCGGTCTGGTCTACCGCCGCTTCCACACCTTTAAAGGCGCCATTGCCGCCCTCTGCGCCGGAGCCGCCACGATGACCCTGGTGATGATCCCGCTGAACCTGCTGATCACGCCCATCTACACAGGGGCAAGCGTCCAGGTCGTTGCCGGCATGCTGCTGCCCGCCATCATTCCTTTCAACGCCATCAAAAGCGTGGTCAACTGCGCCATCACCTTCCTTGTGTACAAGCACATCAGCCGGCTGATCGACAAGACGATTTAAGAAATCATACGTTTATGTCGCCGTAAAGGTGAGCAGAAACTCATCTATAGGATAGCGTCGCTCGTTTCGCGGCTTGAGATGGCGCGTGGCTTTGGCAAACGCCCAGGATTTGGCAGATGAGGCTGAAAACTGGGCGTTTATTGCGCATTTCGGGGCTCGAGGCAGCGCACCTTTTCCCAAAACGCCCAGAATTTGGCAGATGAGGCTGAAAACCGGGCGTTTTTCGCTCGTTTCGCGGCTCGAGGCGGCGCACCTTTTCGCAAAACGCCCAGAATTTGGCAGATGAGGCTGAAAACCGGGCGTTTTTCGCTCGTTTCGCGGCTCGAGGCAGCGCACCTTTCCCCAAAACGCCCAGAATTTGGCAGGTAAGGCTGAAAACCGGGCGTTTTTCGTTCGTTTCGGGGCTCGAGGCAGCGCACCTTTTCGCAAAACGCCCAGAATTTGGCAGGTAATGCTGAAAACTGGGCGTTTTTCGTTCATTTCGGGGCTCGAGGCAGCGCACCTTTTCCCAAAACGCCCAGAATTTGGCAGGTAAGGCTGAAAACTTGGCGTTTATTGCGCATTTCGGGGCTCGAGGCAGCGCACCTTTTCCCAAAACGCCCAGAATTTGGCAGGTAAGGCTGAAAACTGGGCGTTTATCGCTCGTTTCGTGACTTGAGACAGCGCGCAGTTTGACCAAAATCATTAATTCAGCTCGTTGAAAAGGATCGTTTAATTACATTAATATTTCCCAGGAAATAACAGGCAACAACTACACGATCAAGCAGAAGGCCGTGTATAATTTGAGAACGAACGAATAAGATTTTAGAGAAGGAAGGCTCTGAGAAATGGATAAAATAAAAGAACAGTTAAAGCAGAGATTGAGCAAGCTTAATACGATCAAAAAACTGATAGAGCAGGAACTCGAACATTTGCCTCCGGGGCAAATAAGCGCATACAGACATAATGGTTTGGTTGAATATCACCTTCTTGACCCGCATAACAAGACGCGGTATATCTCAAAGAAAAAAGAACTGCCGCTGATCGAAAAGTTGTCCCAGAAAGCGTATTGCCAGAAGGCGCTGCAGAAAGTTGACGCGGAAATAAAGGCGATAAAACGTTATTTTTCCGGTTGCCCGGACGGTCCGGTAGAAAATACGGTGGCGGATATTGACCCGGAATTAAGTAAATTCGTGACGCCGCTGGTCGAAGATGATGAATCTTACAAAAACAATTGGCTGAAGGAGCCGTATGAACGTTTAGAAATGCCAGAGTCGCAAAAATTGACAGGAAGGGAAGGATTTCGGTCAAAATCGGAGTGGATGATAGCGAAATTGTTGACAGAAGCAGGGATCAGCTACAAATACGAGAAGCCGTTAAAGATCGAGGGCAACGTCGTTTATCCCGATTTCACGCTGCTCGACGTTGCCAATCGCCGCGAACTGTATTGGGAGCATTTTGGGAAGATCGATGACAACGACTATTTGTTTTCGGTTATCAGGAAGCTGGATCTGTACAGCAGATCGGGTATGATACGCGAGGGGCGGTTGATCGTGACAATGGAGAGCGGCTCTGAGCCTGTTGACATCCGGCAGGTAAGGAACGGGATCCTGTCAATAAAAGACCAGGCGGCATAAGGACTGGCCGGGGCGGAGCGGTGTCGGTGCTCGCCGCAGGCGCCGTAAGGCATAACGTTCCGGCATCACGCCTCTCTGTTCACCACCACGACCACGGTGCCGGATTCGGCGGCGACGAAGGCCTTGGGGGAGCGGGAGCCGGGGCTCACGGCGAACTCGTTGCTGACGCCGAGAGTCGTTGACGCGGCGATCCTGCCGTGGAGGAGGGGATATTTGAACCCTTCCGCCGTGACGACGGCCTCTTCATTGCCCCAGGGGAAGATGGACAGAAAAGCGCCGCCGGAGGGCTCGAAATCGACGGTCCTGTCCCTGAAAACGTACAAAGATTCGCCGGGGAGATCTCCAGCCAGCACGCAGAGGCCTCCCAGAGCGGCCACCGACGCGGCAACGCAGAGATTGCCCAGCGTGTGGTCCAGCCTGCCGCCGGTGCCTCCCAATATCAAGAGATCCCGGAAGCCGCGGTCAAGCAGCGTCTTCGCCGCGAAGCCGATATCGGTGTCGTCCTTCTCCGCAGGCAGCCGGATCAGCTCGAAATCGTTGTCAACGCCGCGGCCAGGCTCGGGGATCTTGCCCTTATAGGAATCGAAATCGCCTACCAGCAGCTGAAATTTGATGCCGCGGTCAAGCGCGAATTCCAGCCCTCCGTCGCACACCGCCACGAAGTCGCCGGGCAATATCATTTCCGCTCCACGCACGGTGGGAGAGGCCCCGATTATAACGGCCCGGGGCGCATTCGCTCCGTTGCCGTCGGCGCACGCCCCATCGGCCTGTCCGGCCCGACCGGCTTTTTCGGGACAAACTTCTGCCCGGTCGACAGGACATGCTTCCGTCCGGTCGACGGGACAGGCTTCCGCCCTGCCGTCGGCGCCGACGCGGCCGCCGGAAACGAAGCCGTTGCCGTCCGTCATAACGCCAGCACCTTCCTTATATTGGCCGCCAGCTTGTCAACGGCGCCTTCCGAGAAAGGCGAGTACAACCCGGCTCTTTCCAGGTTCTCGATGAACGTCATAGAAAGATCCCACTTGATCAGCTCCACGTATTTTTCCACGCCGCTGCCTTCCTGCTCCAGCTCCAGCGCGAATATCTGCAGCGACGCAAAGTCCGCGTTGATGTAGCTGATGGTGTAAAAAGGCTGCTCGTAGAAATGGTACACCGCAGACCAGGTGTAAGCGAAAGACGAGAGCTCCGCATCGGCGCCCAGGCCGAACTCACGAAGCACGTCCGCGGCCAGTCTGTTGACGTTTTCCACCGTCAGTTCGCTCGCCGCCATATCGTAGAGCAGCGTCTCGAACCGGTAGTAGACCGCCTGGGAAACGTACGTGTCAACGGAGCTGAACTTCTGGTAATTGACCACGCCCCGCTTCTCCGCCTCGGTAAGGTTCAGCTTGTCAGCCCGGGTCGTCAGGAGGTACTGGAGAGACGTTGACGAGATCTCGCTGAGGTCAAGGTCGTTGTTGGGCCCGTAATTGACGTAAGTGTCGGTGAAGTGGCCGAATTCATGGGTGAACTCCACAAAATCCGACACGGCGCCGTTGCCCTTGATGAGGATGAACGGCGAATCGTAGAGCGGTATGTAGGTGGTGAGGGAGTTGTCCAGCTGGGTGCTCTCGTAGCCGAAATAGTACAGCTCGTATTTCTCCATAAAATCGTAAACTTCCTTGAACTCCTTGCCCAGGGAAGTCGCGAAAGCCTCCAGAGAATCGACGACCTTGCCCGCGGACATGGGAGTCATGGCCTGGGCGTAATAGGAAGACAGCCTGCCGCTGGAGGTCTCGTCCACGTAGATTGGCACCACTTTGGAAATGATCTGCTCCACCAGCGCGTCCGCCTGAGCCGGAGTGTAGTCCCTGTAAAGAGCGTTTTCGTAGGCATAATCCACGTAATGGTCGTAGCCGGACAGGCGCGATATCTCTTTTCTCACCTTGACCAGCTCGATAAGTATGGGCGCGGTGGCCTTGTTGATAGCTTCGTAAAGCTTGTCGATCATGGCGTTGTACCGGTCGGTATCGCTTTCGGACATACGCGCGGCGTGTTGGTCGATCGTGCCTTCCCGGCCTTCGAAAGTGAACACCTCTTTAGTGTAGTCGAACGCCGCAAACTGCGACTTAAGTTCCGCCTCCCTCTGCATCAGTTCCGCGATCTCGTCCGTGATGACAGGTCCGGTGACGTAGGGGTCAAGCGTTCCCGCCCCGAAAATGTCGTTCTCGAATTTTTCCTTATATTCGGACTGGGCGCAGGCAACGTAAAGCGCCTCCATTTCCTGGGCGTACACGCCGTTGTTCTCGTCGTAAAAATCCACTTCCGCCGCCCATTTCGCGTCGGAGGTGTCAATGCTGTAATGAATGAACGCCAGGGACTCCATGGAATTCCAGTCCACTACCTTCATCAGCGCGGCGTACAGTTTCTCGGCAAGGTCGTCGTAGCTGTGCGTCTTTCCGTCCGACCCGTCGATCATGGCTCCGACGCTCCGCATCTGCTCCGTAACGGCGTCGATATCCGGGCGCTCGTATTTCATCTGGCTGAATTTCACCCAGGAACTGCCGTAGGGGTCGTACTCCGAGACGATGCTGTTGATGAAATTCATAAATGCAGCGCACCCGCTCATAGCAAGCAGCATGGAAAGGGACAACAGCGCCGCCAGGGCTGCCGTCAATATTCTTTTTAGTTTGATCTTTTTCATATCTGATCTGACCTCGTTTTCGCCGTTCGACGGCTGGTGTCACGGGGCCATTTTACCATATAGAGGGAGCGGATGACAACTGAGGCGGCGCAGGAGGGGAAGAGGCGTGCGAACGGTTCTCTTTAGAGAAATAAAAACCGGGTCAAAACGGCCCGGCTCATTTTCGGCTTTATATTTATATTGCCTCGGATCGGCAAACGCCTGACTTTCTTTGACCGTCACGCGGTCTCGATGGACGCGGCTTCGCCCAGGTTCAGGTGCTCCACCGCCATCTCCCGCATCTTGTACTTCTGGATCTTGCCGCTGGCCGTCATCGGGAACGCGTCCATGTACAATATATATTTAGGCATCTTGTGGCGCGCCAGGTGGGAGCGGATGAATTCGCGCATCTCGTCCTCGTCCGCATTGACGCCGGACTTCAGGATGATGCAGGCGCAGACTTCCTCGCCGTAGTTTTTGTCCGGCACGCCGATCACCTGCACGTCCTGGATCTTCGGGTTCGTGTAGAGGAACTCCTCCAGCTCCTTCGGGTAGATGTTCTCGCCGCCGCGGATGATCATGTCCTTGATGCGGCCCGTTATCTTGTAGAAGCCCTGCTCGTC
>JAEFAM010000058.1 GCA_016287565.1 Clostridia bacterium | reverse complement strand
CTTTTTGGGTCAATGTAAACCGGAATTTTTACGCCGGCTCATAAATAACTTTTTGCCGGAGAGCGTACGCCCGGGCGCTCCGCCCGCAGCTGTCCGTCCTCCGGCAAAATATGCGTCCCGGTCCGCGCGGACCGGCGTCTGTCAACTTCATCGATCTGCGTTATCGATCTGCGCCGTCAATCCACTTTTTCGCTCTGCACGTTCTTTTTCCTGTTCCTCTTTGTGGACGCCCTGGCGATCAGCACGATGGCCGTCACCAGAACTGCCGCGGTCAGCAGGAACGGAAGGGCTGCCAGGAACCACACCGCCAGCGAGGAAACGAACTTTCCGAAAGCCGCCCAGCCGCCTTTGAAAGCGTCGGCCGCCCTCTCGCCGAAAGGCCTGTTGCCGGACACGGAAAACTCGTCAACGTCGTACAGCGTCAGCTCCACCGTGGAATAGGCCACCTTGTCGTCCATGGCATTGAGCCTGGTCTGGTAGGACTCTATCTCCGCGATGGCGGCGTACAGCCTCTCCTGGATCGTGAGCAGGGAGTCGAGGTTCTCCGCCTTGTTCAGCATCTCCTGGAGCGCGTCTTTTTTAGCCTTCAGGGTTTCCAGCCTGGACTGAACGTCGTAATAAGTATCCGTAACGTCGATAGCCTCTTCGGACCTGTAGTAGACGTTGATCCCGCCGCCGATGCCGGAAAGGAACTCTTCAAGCTTTTCGGAGGGTATCCTCAGCACCATGCTGGCGTACCTGTCCCTGTCGGAACGGTAATCGATGCGGTTGTCGTTGACGGAGGATTTTTCCACGTAGCCTCCCGCCTTTTTGACCCCATCCTTGATGGACTGAAGCGCGTTGTCGAAATCTTTCGTCTCTGCGAAGACGGTCACTTCTTTTATGATCTTGGCGGGATCTTTCTGCTCCTGGCCTGCATTCTCCCCCGTCAATTCGGCGGACAGGCTCTCCCCGGGTTGGGAGGGCGAACCGTTCTGTTCGTTATCGCCAACGTAGCTGTGGCTGTGAAGATCGCTGTCTTTTCTGGCGGCCGAACACCCGGACATAAGGAGCGCGACGGCGACCATAAGCGCCGTTACGAGAGTCAATATAACTGTAATTCTGTTTTTGCCGTTCTTTTTCATCTTTGCTCTTCCTTTCTGGTCAGGTTTTTGGTCAATCCACGGGGCCGTACGCCCCCGTCGTACTATACAGTAACCTTTTCGCCCTTCCGTTTAACGTTTCCTGTTCTTCACCGCCAGCGTCAATGCAGCCGCCGCGGCCAGCACCGCCAGCGCCCCCAGCGCCGCCAGCAGCGGCTTCAGGTTCTCCTGCCCCGGCTTCGCGGACGTGAAGTGGAAACAGAACCGGCCTCCGGGAGCCGCGTCGCCGTCGGTGTAGAGGGTCAATATATCTCCGTCCGCCAGATTGTTGTCGCACCATTTGAAATTGAACGTCACGGAACTGCCCCGGAGCCCCAGCACGGACCTGGGGATCTTCAGCTGCAGCACGCTGCCGCTGACGTCGTAATCCGCGTATCCCACGGTCTTCCAGTTCCAGCCTCCCCTGCTGCGCTCCACCACAAGGCCTTTAGCGTCGGGAGAGACTCTGTTCACGATAAATTCGAATTCTTCCCAGTCGAGAGACTTCGAGGTAGCCTCCTTCGTGTCGATGAGGAGCCGCATCCAGTTGTCGTCAGTCGGGTCCGTGAGCGGATCGACGGTCTCCACGTAGAAATATACGTATTTATTGTCGTAGGAGACCTTAGCGGTCTTAATGTCGTTGCGCACGCCGCTGTTGACGTAGTGGGTGCCGCTCCAGCCGTCGGAATCACGGTCGTACCGGTTGTTCACGTAATGGTTGTAGGTGACGATATTGCCGTCGCTCCAGGCGTCCGTACCGGCGTGGACGTCGATGCTCTTCGCCTTCGGCTGCACCTCGTATGAACTCGTGCCTTTGAAGCGGCGGATATTGGCCACCAGCTGATAGTAGTAATGGTCCTTCAGGTCGCCCTTGCTGGGCTCGATGTCTCTGGAGTTCTCGTCGTCGCACTCGTCAGGGAAGCCGTTGGCAACGCCGCACCATTCCACGTTGCGGCCCGCGATCCACTCGTTCCAGCCCGTGACGAAAACGATCTCCGGGTCAACGGAAATGGCGTAGTCCCACTGTTCCTGGAAGTTGATGCCGTACAGCTTGGAATCCTCCATACCGGTCTTGCACACCACGGTGCGGCCCCGGTATTTGTAAGTGTATTTGTAATCAGGCTGGAACGAATAGCTGCGGCCCATATTGTGAGGTCCGTTCATCGCCGCCAGGCCCATGAGTTCGTAGTCCGCGTTCATGGCGATGCCAACGGTGGTCATTTCCACGGTGCCGTCCGCGTTTTTGTACAGCGCCTGAGGGTACTTGTGGAGCCAGCCCCAGTAGCTGTCCGTGTTGTCGCCGCCGAAGTAGGAAGCGTCGCCGCCCCTGAAAGTGAAGAAATTGGCGATCTCCGCCTGGTACTGGTCGCTGAGGTCGAGGCCGCTGTTGTGCGCCATGACCAGGGGTTTGCCTTCCCAGTAGAACCAGAGGTCCTGATATTTGCCTTCTTTGTATATGGCCTCGTAGATCTGGGAGAGCGACGACAGCGTGTTTCCGGACCAGCCGAACTGCATCATAAAGCCTATCTGGGGCGTCTTGATGCCGTCTTCCCTTGCCTGGGACCAGACCTTCAGCAGGTTGAGGTACGCAGGTTCCCAGGTGTAATTGCCGTTGGTGCAGTCGAAGAGCACGAAATCCACTCCGGCGTCCGCCAGCAGTTCGGCGTGGTTCCTGAGCACGTAATCGTCGTATTCGGTGTAGTAGCCGTAAATGGGCTCGTTCCAGAAATATGAGCCGGATTGGTTCGTTTTCCAGATCTCGTGGTAATAATCGTTTCTCGCTTCGGGATACTCGGCGAGGATGTTGTTGACGTTGCAGACCTTGTTGCCCATGAAATTGTAGTGCCATGTCCAATAGAAGATGCCAACTTTTTTATCTTTTTTGCCGCCGGTCTGAGAATTGTCCGGAAGCGTCCTGCCCAGGCCGTCCACGGCGGTCCAGGTGGTGGGATCCACGCCCATGCGGGCAATGGCGCTGTCTTCCGCGATGACGGATTCGGGCTCCGGCGTATGGACCGGTATGTCCACCTGCGTCGAGGCGAAATCGTACAATTCCTTCGCGGGCCGGGCAGTTATTATCTTGCCCACGTACGAACCGTAAACGTGGGTGCCGTTGACGTAGCAGATCACGCCCCTGAGATGAGGCTTGTACCTGTCAACCCGCACGCCCGCGCCTTCTTTAAGCGTGAGCTCCATAAGGTACTCTCCGGCCCCTAGAGAGCCTCCGGGCAGCTGAGAAAGATCAAGCCCGATGAGCTCGTCCTGCTCCCATCCGCTGACGGTGCGGGTCAGCAGCGGCTGCCCTTCCAGAGTGAACGTCATGTTCCTGTCCCAGTTATATATGCCCACATCCATGACCGCGCCCTCTCCGGCGGTCATCATCCGTACTCCGGCGTAGACTATGTCTTCCGTCAATTTAAGCTGCAGCTGGATGCTGTCTCCCGCGTTCATCTCCAGGATCTCCAGCATCGAAGACTCTTTATAGGTCAAAAACTCCATAGTCAGCCCGGACTCGTCCTCCGAGGCAGCAGCTCTCGTTCCGAGCGGGTCGATGCACAATATGGCAAACAAGGCAGCGGCGGCCAGGGCAATGAATCTCCGCGCCCTTCCACGCGCCCTTACGGTTTTTCTATCATTAAAAGACGTCATAACGGCAGTCAGACTCCCTTCCGGGCAATTTCTACACAGTCAATGCTGGTGGGATTCTACCACAAAAGAGGCGGTTTGGAAAGTGGCGGGCTCCAGCGGCGGGTTCTTTCCCTGATACCGTGAATTTCAAGTTCGTAGAAGCATAATTTGCGATTTTTGTGTTCTTCCTTCTTTTTTGATTTGGACAGGCGGCGTTTTGTTCTGCTCCCAGGGATCAATTTGACGTAACTTTCGAGGAATCAAAGAGTTATTATCGATTCCCTCGATATTCAACGGGGTTTGCGCTGTCTGTTTTTTGCCGTGCAGTCATATTTCGAGGTGGAGGAACGGTTTCGCGTTTTCCCTCGAAAAAAAAGAAAGCGTGCGCCGTCTGTCAGGATGAGATTATGAAGCAGGTGCAGTGCAAAATATTGAAATGAACGAGAATGACAGGGATCATCGACGTTTTTGTTATTTCCCTCGAAATTCAAGATCCTGTGTTCCTTCGGTCAGTTTAAAATGAACACGAACTTCAGGGATTTTGAACGATATCTTTTTCCCTCGAATATCAAATTCCAGGTCTCGTTGCTTTGGCTGAAATGAGCATAAACTTTGATGATTCGACACGTTCTCCGTAATCGTCCAAAACAGTTGTTCACGGTATCAGGGATAGAGCCCTCCGGCGCCAAAATGCAAAAGCAGCCCCGGCCTAACGCCGGGGCCGCCTCATAACGACCGTTCGTCTGATTACTTCTTATCTTTTCTCTTTTTCCTGACTGCAACGATAATGATCACGATAATGATTATTACCACGAGTATGATAAGCAGCCAGATGAAGATGCAAAGTCCGAGAGGCTGAGAACAGAAATGGCAGATCGGGCAGGTTTTCTTGCCCGTATTGGACGGATCGTTCTGCGTTCCCGTTCCGTTTCCGGCGGGAGTTGACGTTGACGGATCTCCGTTGTTATTTTCTTCCCCGCTTGTAACTCCGAATTGTGAAAAGTCGATATCGGGGCTGCCTTTTCCTTCGTCAAGAGATACGTTGGCCTCCCACTCAGTTCCGGAACTGAGAACTATCCCGCTGTCGTAATTTTCCACAAATCCGTTTTTAGAAGCGCGTACAGCGTTGATTCCGGGAATTGCGTTAAACGTGAATCCTCCGGTGGACGAGGCGGTAACGGTCGTGGAAGTGCCTAGCAGACGCACTGTTGCGCCTGGTTCCGTCGTTCCGCTGAACTTGCCCGTAAAGACCTTATCGTTGTAATTGATGAGAAGTTTTGCAAAGTCAATGGCATATCCGTCGCCGACTCCCGTTGTCTCATCGATGACGACAGTCAGTTTTCCGGATCTAACGGCATCGAAGAAACCGGATGGAATTATCGCGGACACTATATACGCAGTCGGACCGGTCTGATCGGTATGGTTCAGGAGTTCCGCTATAAACGGCGCGTCTTTTCCGTTTAAAGTCACCGTGAAATTGCTGTCTGTTGAAGTGGCCTGAAAATCGTCGATACAAAGCTGCAGAATAACGTTTTTAACGGTGATATCAGAAACGTCGTATTCCATGACCAGCTTCAGAGCGCCGTCTCCGTATGCGTTTTCTGTATCATCACCGCTTTTGTAATATGAATAATTTGACGAGTAGCCGTCGTTGCTTTCTCCGCTCCATTTCGAGCCGACGAAGATACGGTCGGTACCGGCGGGATCGGAATCGTCCTTCGCCCAGGGGTAACCGTGAGCGTACTGGCTTTTGGCCGTAAACGGATCGTATCCTCCGTCGGAGATCGCATTTTCATCATTGCACGCGTCGATATCGCCGACACGTACGGAAAGTTCGGCTTCAGAAGTGTTCTTCAGGACAACACTCTTCTGACTCCAGTCGCCGTTTGCGGGATCTGAGTATGCAGATACGCCAAGAGCCATGCAAGAGAGTATCAACAGGCCTGTAAGTAAGATCGATAAAAGCTTTTTCATAAACTGTATTCCTTTCTTTTATTCGAAGATCTCTCCGTATTCACTGTAACTGATGTGTTTGTATTCGGATTCGTGCCCGTTTATGATCTCGCTGACTTTCGCTTTGACGTCGGCGGGAGACACCTTCCCGATCTCATAGGTGGTTACTTCTACTTTGCTTAAGAGTTCGCTTGAATAGACGTAATAAGGTTCTTCCGAACTGTCGTCTATCTTGATCTTGGGATCGTCAGTCAGGTAGAACTCGCAGTAAAGCCCGATCTCGGTATCGGGATCGTAATAGAATTTATAATTGGTATACTGAGATTCGTGGTCTGACAGGCCGTGAGTGACGATCTTCGTTTTCAGTTCGTAACCTTTAGCGTTCGGGCAGAGCGAAGAGGTTACTGCAATATCAAATCTCTCGCAGTAGGTATCGATGCCGGTGGTCGACTTGGTTCCTTTTTCGAAATCTTTCGTCTCCTTGAGGATCGGGAAAGTCTTTGATCCAAGGTTTTCAGGAAGGAACGTCTTGTCTTCATAGACTTCGGTAAACGGGAAATCGTCGACGATGAGTTTTCTGTAGAAGTCGTAAAGCACATATTTACCGTTCTCGTAAACAATGGCAACGTGATCGTCGGCCTCGTTCAGGTTTCCTTTGCGCGCCTCGTCGTATCCGACAACGGTGTATCTGCAGTGATAGTGATAATCCTCGCAGTTCAGGAATTCAAACGGATATGACACGACGCCGTTTCCGTCATTGCGGTCCTCGCCGTAGTTATACACCAGATGAGCATTCTGCAGATTAGCGGCGTATTTATATCCGTCCTTGTTGTCATAATAGGTTACGCGCGGATGCTGACCCTTGCCGGGATTCTGAGAATTACCCGGATCCTGGTCATTTGGTTTTATAAAGCTGCACGCTGCCAGCGACAGGATCGTCAGACAGGCAAGCAGAAGGGCCGTCATTTTCTTCATAACAATTCTCCTTATTTTTGGAATTAGCACAATAAATTTATATGCAAAAACGTTCGTTTTGTCAAGCAACGGCGGCAATTATGAGAATCTTTAAACTCTTTCTTGTTCCCCGGACAGTGATCAGGGTCAACGCGCGGACCGTTACAAAGGCAAAAGAACCGCCTTCCAGGTGTTTTCCGGAGGGCGGTTCTGTATCAGCGTTAACTGTATATTTTTGCTTAAGTTTCCCTCAGCCGGCCGTTCGCCGGTCCCGGTCAACTCATCCCGCGCTTATTACGCCCAGGGGTTCTGGTTCGCGGGCACACGGATGCCGGGCAGGAAGCCGACGTGGTTGAAAAGGAACCACTCGCCGGTGGAGGGTTTAAGACGGACGGTCATGGGACGGTCGTTGTCCGCGCCGCCGGATCTGATGTAGGCGGTGTAGTAACCTTCCGCGTCACGGCTGTGAGCGCTCTCCCTGACCACGACGGTGCAGGGCTCGGAGGGCTCGTAATTGTTGTCCGGCGTGGCGCCTACAAAGTAGGAACGGGGCAGGTAGTCCTTGCCGCGGAGCTGTTCTTTAATGAGCGCCTTGTCCTGGTTGGAAAGAGGCGAAGGGCCTTTAAGGAAGTTGAGCATGGCCAGGGAGAGTTCTTCGTTCACCGGGTAGATGTTGAAAGCGATGACAGCCAGGGCAACTACTCCGTCGGGATCCTTGAGATCCGCCTCGGGACGGGCCTTGAATTCCTCCAGGCTGGTGGGAATGGTATCGAAAACGAAAGCTTTTCCGTCGGCGGGTTTTTCCGCGTTGACGGCGTTTTTAATCTTATCAAAAAAAGACATTTGCTGACCTCCTTATTATCCTTCTTATATACTTTCTTATGATCTGATTCTTATATGTATGATCTGATCCTTATAAGTCAGACCGCTCCGGAACGGGCGGCCCGCCGCTCTTGGCGGCAATAACGGCCGCAAAGTGCGCCGTCAGCCGGGGCGGCTGAACGTGACGATGCGGCCGTTTGCTAAAATCACGCCTTCTTGGCAGCGCGTTTTCTCTTATTGACCTCGGTCTTCAGAGCCTTGCCGGCTTTGAACGTAGGAGCGTACATGGAAGCGATCTTGACTTTCTCGCCGGTACGGGGGTTGAAGCCGGTCCTGGCGGGGCGCTTCTTGGCCTCGAAGGTACCGAAACCGATGAGCTGAACTTTCTCTTTTTTAGCCAGTTCCGCTTTGATGGAATCGAAAGTGGCATTGACGACGTCGGCGGCAACTTTCTTGCTGACGCCGGTGGATTCTGCAACGGACGCGATTAATTCTGTTTTGTTCATGATAAACCTCCTTGTTTTTTGCGGTTGCTGGAATGATTATAGCACAAAAAATCAAAAAACAACAGTGTTTTTTAAGGTTTGAAGGCCCGAAAACGCCCTTTTTCCCGACTGTTTCAGACTTTTCGCCCCGCCGCTCCGCCTCCGGGCCCCGCAGGGCCCCGTTTTCCAGGTTACTCTTGAATTAAAAACGGTTTTGTGCTATCCTTCCGGATGTTAGCGACGGTTGCCACGGGAGGAATTTGTTTTGGCAGAAACTGTAAACGGTTCATTATTTGTCCATATGCTGGGAGAAGGCGTGCGCACGCTGGACGCCAACCGGCAGCTGGTGAACGATCTTAACGTTTTCCCGATCCCCGACGGCGACACCGGGGACAATATGCTCTCTACCATCGCCTCCGGTTTCGAGGCAGTGGCCGGGCTGGACGGCGAATCCATCGCAGCCGTGGCCTCCAGGGCTGCGGAAGGCATGCTGATGGGCGCCAGGGGCAATTCGGGAGTCATCCTCTCCCGCATCTTTGCGGGCATCGCCAGAGGTTTTTCCGGGACCGTCACCGCAGGCACCAGAGAGTTCGGGAAAGCGCTCGAATGCGGCGTCACCGAAGCGTACAAGGCCGTCTCGGTGCCTGTGGAAGGCACTATGCTCACCGTGTTCCGGGAGGCCGTGGAAAAGTCCAATTCCGCCCTTGACGGAGCCGATATCACCATAAACGACTATTTCGACATATTGTGGGACGAGGTCAAAAACTCCCTCGAAAGGACGCCGGAATTGTTGTCCGTGCTGAAAGAAGCGGGCGTCGTCGACAGCGGCGGCGCAGGCATCATGTACATAGTAGAGGGAATGGTAAAAGTGCTCCGGGGAGAATATTCCGGCGACGGCGTTTTCGAGACCGGCGCACATTCCGGAGAACAGGCTTCCCGCACCCACCGCACCGACATTTCCAAATTCACCGAAGACAGCGAACTGACTTTCGGCTACTGCACCGAGTTCCTGCTGCGCCTCCAGCGGGCCAAGACGGATATCGAGAATTTCGACGTCTCCCCCGTCAGCGATTACCTGAACTCCATAGGCGATTCGGTGGTCTGCTTTAAAGACGGCAGCATCATAAAGGTGCACGTGCACACCATGTCCCCCGGAGACGTGCTGAATTATTTCAGGCAGTTCGGAGAATTCCTGACGATAAAGATCGAAAATATGAACCTTCAGCACAACGAGAACCTCCCCGGCGCGGAAAAGGCATACGGCACCGCGGGAGTCGCTCTTAAAACGAAGGTGCATAAAAAATACGCCACCGTCACCGTGGGCGCAGGCGAAGGGATCAAGGACACCTTCAGGTCCCTGGGCGTGGACGCAGTAGTGGACGGAGGCCAGAGCATGAATCCTTCCGCCGCGGATTTCATAAACGCTTTTAAGGATATCGACGCGGATCACATACTCGTTTTCCCCAACAACGGAAACATAATCCTCACCGCCAGGCAGGCCGCCGGACTTTACAAAGGCGCAGACGTCCGGGTGGTGGAGACCAGAAATATAGGCGCCGGCTATTCCGCGCTTTCCATGCTCGACATTTCCTCCGACGATCCGGACCTGATAGTGGCCCAGGCGGAGGAGATCGGCAACGCCGCGGTGACGGCTCACGTTTCCGTTGCCAGCAGGGACGCGGAGATCGACGGGGTCAACGTTCGCAAGGGCGAGTATATCGGCTTTACGGACGAGCGGGTCTACATCGACGACCCGGATCCGGACGCTGCGGCAATGGGCCTGGCGGACGGCGTGGGCGCGGGAGATTTCGACGTGGTGCTGGTGATCGCCGGCAGTTCGGTGAAAGGCGGCAGGGCCGAGGCGCTCACGCAGGCGTTGACGGCGAAGTACAGGCGCACAGAGTTTATATGCATTGACGGCGGACAGCCGGTGTACGATTACATAATGATATTCGAGTGACGAAAACGGAGGAATTAAAAATGTTGACACTTTTCACTGACAGCGATACCGATATCACCCCGAAGATCGCGGCGGAATACGGCTACAAAATGATAAGCATGCCGTTCACCACGGACGGAAAGACGGTCTACCCCTACGAAAACGAAGAGGAATTCGACTTTCACGCCTTCTATAACACTCTCCGCGAAGGCGCCCTTCCCACCACCAGCGCCATCAGCGAGGCCAGATACGAGCAGTATTTCGAGCCGGAGTTCGCCGCGGGCAACGACATCCTCTACGTCCACTTCTCCCGGGCAATGACCGCCACCTTCGACGCCATGGATAAAGCCGTGGCGAACCTCAAGGCAAAATACCCCGAGCGCAAATTCTACGAGATAGACACCATGGGCATCACCATCACCAGTTTCATCATCTGCCTGGAAGTGGGAGACATGTACAAAGCCGGAAAGACTGCCGAAGAGATCGTGGAATGGGCTAAAGAAGAAGTGCTCCATTTCGGAACGTATTTCGTTGCCGACGACCTCAAATTCTTCCGCCGCTCCGGCCGCGTCAGCGGGCTTGCCGCCACCATGGGCACCCTCCTGGGCGTGCGCCCCATCATCTATATGAGCGAAGAGGGCAAGATGGTCAGCCTGGGCACCGCCAGAGGACGCCGCAAGGCTCTGGAGCAGCTGGTAGGCTACATCGACGAGCGCGGCTTGGACGTGGAAAAACACAGAGTCGTCATCGGCAACACCGACTCCCCCGAGCTGGTGGCAGAGATCCGCGAGATCCTGGCGCAGCGCTACGGAGACAGGCTTAACTTAGTAGAAGTGGTAACGAATCCCACCGCCGGCAGCCACTGCGGCCCCAACGCCGTAGGCCTGGCGTTCCACGTGAGCCACAGGTAAAACCGACATCCCGGAGGATCTTCGTCAATGATCACCGTCAAACAGGTCACCACCAGAAAAGAGCGGAAAGAATTCACAGACTTTCCGCTGAAATTATATGAGGGCAACGACTGCTTCGTACCTCCCCTTTACGGAGACGAAATGAAGATATTCGGTGCTAAGAACGGGTACAACGACACCTGTGAAAGTTCCTTCTTCCTTGCCCGTGACGACAGCGGAAAAGTCGTGGGGCGCATCTCCGGCATCATACAGCGCGCGGCCAACGAAAAGAACGGCGAGAAGCGCGCCCGGTTCACCAGGTTCGACTGTATCGACGATCCGGAAGTGGCGGCGGCGCTGTTCAGGGCCCTGGAAGACTGGGCGCTGTCCAAAGGTATGGACACCGTATGCGGCCCCCTGGGCTATTCGGATCTGGAGCGCGAAGGGCTGCTGGTAGAAGGTTTCGACCAGCTTTCAACTTTCGAAGAACAGTACAACGCCGAATATTACGGCAGGTTCATAGAGCAGCTTGGATACAGGAAGGAAGTCGACTGGACAGAGAGCCGCCTCTACCTCCCCGACGAGGAAGAGGCGAAAAAAGTGGAAGAGATGGCTGATTTCGTGATGAACCGGTACAACCTCCACGTCGGTCCCGCCAAAAACGTAAACGATTTCATAAAAAAGTACGCGGACCCCTTCTTCGAACTTATTGACGTGGCATACGACGGCCTCTACGGCACGGTCCCCTTCACGGACAATATGAAGAAGATGATCATCACCAATTTCAAGCTGATCATCGACCTTGACCACGTGCTGGTGCTGCTGAACGAAAAAGACGAACTGGTATGCCTGGCGCTGTGCTTCCCTTCCATTGCCCGGGCGGTGCAGCCCTCGAAGGGAAAACTCACTCCCGCGGCGCTGGTGCGGCTGCTGAAAGCGATAAAAAAGCCCAACCCGATAGACCTGGGCCTGGTGGCGGTGCGACCTGACTACCTCAGCAAGGGCATTCCCGCGGTAATGTGCGGCGCCATAATAAAGATGCTGAGAGAAGACGGCGTGGAGTACGCCGAGACCAACCTGAATCTGGAAGACAACTACGCCATAACGAATCTGTGGAAGCGGTTCCGGACCGTTCAGCATAAAAGGCGCAGATCATACGTAAAGAAACTGGCGGACAACAACTCGGAGGAAAACTGATATGATACGTCTGGTCATAGATACGATGGGCGGCGACAACAGCCCGGACGCGCCTGTCGAAGGCGCGCTTATGGCTCTTAAGGAGCACGAAGATCTGTACGTGATATTTACGGGCGACGAAGAGACCGTGAAGGCCACCGTGGAAAAGTACGGCG